>NZ_JAYMZS010000193.1:0-10982 GCF_035828755.1 Amycolatopsis sp. H20-H5
CACCTCCAGCCCAGCCTCCGGCAGGTCCCCCACCACGAGCCACTGACGCGAATAGTCCAGCTGCCCCTGAAGGCCACCTTCACGGCGTTTTACGCCGTGAAGGTGGCCTTCAGGGGCATTGCCTGCAACGAACCGCGTTTGGTGAGTGGACTTGCGGGCTCGCATTGGCTAGACGCTTCTGGGTTCGTTCTCGGTGAGGACGAACCGCAGGGTGTAGCCGAGCAAGCAGGCGTAGAGCTGGAGGTGCGGGAGCGTCGGGTTGTAGGTGACGTCGTTCTCCCAACGCCACACCGTGACCTGGTGCACCTGGAGCTGTTCTGCCACCTGCGCAAGACTCAAGTCCTGGGTCTTGCGGATTCTGCGCAACTGTCTCTGCATCCGGGCCACTTGGGCCATCGCGGCGGCGCCGTCTTCCTTCAGCATTCGCCGACCCTGCGGCAGCGCTCGCATTCCTGGCCCTCGGCGGGATCGTCAAACTCGATGTCCTCGGAGAGGTGCCTTGTCGTTTCCGGCGAATCCTCGGTGGAGGCCGGGACGAACCAGAAACGGCCTGGGTCGGCGAGATCCTCGGAACGGTATAGGTGCACCAGGTCGTCGCCACGGTGAAGTCGTGGTTCCCAATCGGTCACGTCGCGATCCCGCAGTCGTGACAGCGGCGGATGGTGGTCAGTATCGGCAGGCCTGTGCCGCTCCGTCTGCGGACCGGCTGGTCGTTTACGTGCCTGCGTAAATGCGGAGTGGGGTGAAAGGCCGTTTCCTGACACCGCGACAGCAGAAACTCGATGCCGTCGTCTCGCAACTCGGACTTCCGGTACCGGTGAACCTCGCCGTCGTCGACGTAGAGCCGCGCCTCGTACTGCACGGAGATTCTGTACTCGGCGCCCACCTCGCCCATCACCTTTTCCACAACTCGATCCTTACCTGTTTCGTCTGGTCAGAGGCGATCCATAACCAGTGAACGAAACGCTACGATCGACAGGTACCGAGAAGAACTGACTGTGAGCACTAGTGCGGTCACCCGTAGAGCTACCGACATGGGAGTACCCGTGTGCAGTGGATCGGCAGCGCGGACCAGCGGACAGGGTTCCCGTTCGACAGGCGTGGTTTCCGGCTTCGTGCTGAAACTGGCGCGTCAAGCCGCAGGTTTGACGCAAGAGGCGCTTGCTGAACGTCTTTCGGCCGACGTGAGCAGCGTGCAGGGGTGGGAGTCAGGCCGTCGCCCACTTGCCGCAATGAACGCTGGAGCCTCATCCGCTGGCAGCGAGCGTGCATCGTAAGACGATCACCAACCTGATCACCTGGCCGTTTACCGGGCATCTGCCCTCGGAGCCGCAGGAGTTCGTACCAAGGGTGCCTCGGCGAGGGCCCACTGCACTTTTCCCGTCGTTGGGTGACTCCGAGCGGAGTCGGTTCTTCGACTACATGCTCACAGTCGCCGAACGAGGAACCCATACGGCTGAGGCGCTGCTCCGGCGACAGGCCGTTTACTTGCTCGGTTTCGATACCAGGGACCGGGTAGGTGACTGGCTTCGCGACGAGTGGCGGAGTGCGGGTCTTCGCCGGACCACAGACGGTGACATCACCGGCTTGCTCGAAGCGCGTTCCGCGGCTGTCGCTCTCGCCTCAGCGGGTGACAGCAGCTATCTGCACGATTTCGTTGCCACAGCGTCGGGCACCTCTGCCGAGCTCGCGAACCTCAACTATTGGGCATACTGGATCGGTGAGATGGCGTCCGGAAACTGATGTCATGTCGTCCAGTTTGGTGCCTAGTGCCGCGTGACTGACGGGGACTTTTGCAAGGTCTGTTCTGGTGAAGGGGACTTTTGCAAGGTTGAGTCGAGGGAAGTCCCCTTCAGTCGCCACCCCAGGCTTGCCGGTATGCCCTGATGGGAGCCTTCACGGCGTTTAACGCTGTCATGGTGGCCTTCAGGGGCACGCATGAAACGGTCATGGCGGTATGAAACGGGCGAATGGGTAGACTTTTCGTCCTTTGTGGAGGGTAAGCGGCTTCGAAGGACAGGCACCCGAGGCTTCGAGCGGCGGCTGCTGCGACAGTTCTCAGACGCGTTCTGAGATGAGCGAGCAGCGCACCAATGACGCCTTCATGCTGGACGCCGACACGAAATCATGGACCGGCGCGATACTGCTGAACCACTTGGTGAGCCGTCTTGATCCGCTATCCCCGCATCTGCCGCTCAACCTGCACACAGTGCACACCCTGGTCGCTTCCCGTCCGTCGTTGCTCGCCGATTGGGCGGGGCACCCGTATCGCTCACCGAGGTCCTCGACAATCTCGCCCTGAGCGACTCGCTCACCCGAGCTGGACGTGATCAGGTTACTGGACTTCACTATGCGCTCCGCATCGCCAATCGCTAGGGAGAACAGATGTCAGACGAGGCAGCCGCGCTCGCCGCGTTCGGTTATGAACTCGGTCTCCTGAAGCGCATCCGCCGTACTGGATGGTGGCATGCCGGTGTGCGTGACCCTGAGTCCGTCGCCGAGCACACCATGCGGTCCGCGCAGCTGGCCGCCTTGATCGCGACCGAGGAAGGGGCGAATCCCGAACGTGCGGCGTTCCTGGCGTTGTGGCACGACACGCAGGAGACGCGGACGGGCGATCTGCCGCACACCGCCACCAAGTACCTGAACAAGCCGGAGCCTCGCGAAATCACGGCCGATCAGACCGCTGAGTTGCCCGAGGGCTCGCGGGAGGCCGTGCGAGCGGCGGTCGACGAGTACGAGAGCAAGGAGTCACCGGAGTCGCTGTGCGCGCGGGACGCGGACAAGCTCGAGATGCTCCTGCAGGCCGTCGAATACCGGGATATCGGTGTCCAGCGGGTCGACGGCTGGATCGAGTCGGCGCGCAAAGGCCTCAGGACCGAGTCCGCCCGGCGGATCGCTGAGGCCGCCGTCACCCTCTCGCCACTGACCTGGCGTGACCGCTGACCACGACCCTGGAGTGCCCCTGAAGGCCACCTTCACAGCGTTTTACGCCGTGAAGGTGGCCTTCAGGGGCAGTGCCTGCTGAGTTGCTGGGAGAGCGTCAGCGGGCGTGGCTGGCGGCGTTGAGGGCGCTGGCCACGTCCCCGACCTCCAGTGCGCGGATGCCTTCGGGCATGCGGCCGGAGTCGGGCGGGACCAGGGCGTGGGTGAAGCCGAGGCGCGCGGCCTCGGCGAGGCGCCGGGCGACGTTGGGCACGCGGCGCACCTCGCCCGCGAGGCCGACCTCGCCGATGGAGACCAGCCGCGGCGAGAGTGCCACCTCTTCGACCGACGACGCGATGGCCAGCACCACCGCCAGGTCGATCGCGGGCTCGGTGATCTTCATGCCGCCGACCGTCGCGGTGTAGACGTCCTTGTCACCGAGCTTGAGCCCGCCGCGCTTCTCCAGCACCGCGAGCACCATCGACACCCTGGCGGAATCCAGCCCACTGACCGCGCGGCGCGGCTGCGGCATCGACGACTTCGACACCAGCGCCTGCACCTCGCCCAGCAGGGGCCGCTTGCCCTCGACCGCCACGGTGATCGCCGTGCCGGGCACCGGCTCGGCGGTGCGGCTCATGAACAGGCCGGACGGATCCGCGACGCCGACGATGCCCTCTTCGACCAGCTCGAAGCAGCCGACCTCGTCAGCCGCGCCGAACCGGTTCTTCACGCCGCGCAGCATGCGCAACGTCGAATGCTTGTCCCCCTCGAACTGCAGCACCACGTCGACCAGGTGCTCCAGCACCCGCGGCCCGGCGACCGAGCCGTCCTTGGTGACGTGCCCGACCAGCACGATCGGCAGCCCGCGCTCCTTGGCCAGCGCGACCAGCCCGGCCGCGACGGCCCGGACCTGCGTGACACCGCCCGGCGCGCCCTCGGCCTGGGGTGAGGCCATGGTCTGGATCGAGTCGACGATCATCATGCCCGGCTTCACCGCGTCGACGTGGCCGAGAATCGAGGACAGGTCACTCTCGGCGGCGAGGTACATCTCGCCGTGGACGTTCCCGGTGCGCTCGGCCCGCAGCCGGACCTGCCCGGCGGACTCCTCACCGGTCACGTACAGGGACCGGCCCGCCGTCGCGGCCCACTGGTAGGCGACCTCGAGCAGCAACGTCGACTTGCCGACCCCCGGCTCGCCCGCGAGCAGGATGACCGCGCCGGGCACCAGCCCGCCACCGAGCACTCTGTCCAGTTCGGACACACCCGTCGGCTTCGCGCGCGCCGTCTCGACGTCGACCTCGCCGATCGGCCTGGCGGGCGCGCTGGGCGCACCGGCGGCGACCCTGGCGATGGCGGGACGCGAGTCACCGCGCTCCTCGAGGGTGCCCCAGGCCTGACACTCGGGGCAGCGCCCGACCCACTTCACCGCGGTGTGCCCGCAGTCGGCGCAGCGGTAGGACGTGACGGGTTTCTTGACCACTACCGGAGGCTAGCGGCGGGTACCGACAAAACCGGGATATCAGTGGCCTTCGCCGGCCGCGCCGGCCTCGGTGTGCACGTCACTGGTGCGGCCACGCGACGGAGCGCCGACGGGCAGCTCGAAGGTGATCGGGCCCGCGTCACGAAAGACGAAGGTGACCTTGATGGTCTGGCCCGGCCACACCTGCCTGGTGAGGTCCTGCAGCACGACCTTGGCCTCGCCGACCTTCTCCGGCAACGCGGCGCTGCTCGACGTCGGCACCGAGGTCGTAGCGGACGGGGAACCCGAAGAAGAAGAAGAAGTACCGGTGGGCTTCGAGCTCTCGCTCGAAGAAGGGGCCGAAGACGTCGGGGTGGCGGAGACCACAGGGGCCTCGCCGGTCGCTTCGACGGCGTCCAGCGGGCCGATCACCAGCGAGTGCGAGGCGACGACGACCTTGGAGCCTTCGATCGTGGCGTTGCCGGTGGCGGCGTCCGAGGTGACCGACAGGAGCTCGTCGTCCTTGGCCCCCTGGTTGACCACGGTGACCGCGATCGGCGCGTTCGAGTGGACCCCGTAAGCCTGGCCGTCAGCCGGGAAACGCAGCGAAGCGTCCCGCAGCACGAGCGCCCCGACCTGCGCATACGTGCCGTTGACCGCGGGCTGCTGCGAGTCGGTCTGGGTGATCTGACCGGCACCGCATCCGGCCAGCACGAGCGCGGCGCCGAGCGCCAGCACACCTGCACCGAGCACACGACGATTCTGCAGCCTCACGTCGGAGTCCTTCCCATTCCACCGGCCTCGTCCCCGCGAAGACTAGCCGGGCACCGCCGCCATCGAAGCACCCGGTGGCCCTTCCCGTCCGGTGTGCCGGTGATCACCATCAAGATCAACCGTCCACAGTGGATTTCGCAACTCGTGGCGAAACCCTTCCCCGCCACCTGCATGAGCACGGGCCGTTGGCGTTTGTCAACCCCCGCCCGGACCACCATCAGGCCGCTGACCTGCGACGACGATCCCGGGCGCTAGGTGGGCATCCGCAGCTCGTGCTAAGCTGGTGTCAGCGAAAGGGGCAGAGGACACATGGTTTTCAAGGTCGGAGAGACCGTCGTCTACCCGCACCACGGTGCCGCACTCATCGAAGCCATCGAAACCCGCGTGATCAAGGGCGAGGAAAAGAAGTACCTCGTCCTCAAAGTCGCGCAAGGGGATCTCACGGTTCGAGTGCCCGCTGACAATGCCGAGATCGTAGGCGTGCGAGATGTCGTCGGGCAAGAAGGACTGGACAAGGTTTTCGACGTACTGCGTGCTCCGCACACCGAAGAGCCCACTAACTGGTCTCGCCGGTACAAGGCCAACCTCGAGAAGCTCGCCTCCGGCGACGTGAACAAGGTAGCCGAAGTGGTGCGCGACCTCTGGCGACGAGAGAAGGATCGCGGACTTTCAGCCGGCGAGAAGCGCATGCTGGCGAAGGCGCGGCAAATCCTGGTCAGCGAGCTCGCGCTCGCGGAGGGCACCGACGAGGACAAGGCTGAAGTCCTCCTCGACGAGGTTCTGGAAACCGCGGCGGTCTGAGCCCCGTAGAAAGTGCCGTACGCGCGGGTGAGGCCGTGGACGGTACCTCTACGATCGCGCATCGATGTATACCACCGTTGCGTTCGTGACTGCCGCACACCGAGGTACCGACGAGGAGCTTGCCCTCTCGCCGGTCCACGGTGAAGCACTTCTCACGCATACCGTGCGGGGGCTGCTGAGATCGCCAGGAGTGGAATTGGTGATCGTGGCGGCTCCCGAGCGGTATGCGGAACCGTTCCGGCTGGCCCTGAACGGCCTGGCTCGCTGCCGGGTCGTCACCGGCCCGTCGCTCCGGCGTGTGTTCGCCGCCGTTGAGCCCCCGAACCCGGTCGTCCTGGTGCACGACCTGCTTCGCGCGTTCACCCCGCCCGAAACCGTCACAGCGGTCATCGACGCCGTGATCGCGGGCGCACCCGTGGTCGTCCCCGTGCTGCCGATGGCGGACACGGTGAAGGTGACGGGCGCGGACAACGTGATCCTCGGCACGGCGGACCGCACCGGCCTCCGCACCGCCCAGTCCCCGCTCGGCTTCAGCCGTGAGGCGTTTCTCACCCTCGACGAGCCGGACCTGGCCGCCGCGGTCGGCGCGGGCGCCCACCCGGTCACCGGCCATCCCGACGCACTGCGCGTCGCGACCCCCTTCGAACTGACACTGGCCGAGGCCATCAGGGCCGCGGCCCCTGCTGAGGAGACTCTGTGAGGATCGGCAACGGCGTCGACGTCCACCCCATCGAAGCCGGCCGCGAATGCTGGGTCGCGGGCCTGCACTGGCCGGAAGCCGACGGCTGCGCGGGCCACTCCGACGGCGACGTCGCGGCCCACGCACTTTGCGACGCCGTCCTCTCCGCCGCGGGCCTTGGCGACCTCGGCGAGGTCTTCGGCACGGGCGACCCCCGCTGGGCGGGCAAACACGGCCCGGAGTTCCTGGCCGAGGCCCGCCGCCTCATCGAGGCCGAAGGCTGGCGCCTCGGCAACGCGACGGTCCAGATCATCGGCAACACCCCCCGCATCGGCAAACGCCGCGCCGAAGCCCAGGAAGTCCTCTCCACGGCACTGGGCGGCCCGGTCAGCGTCGCCGGAACAACCACCGACGGCCTGGGCCTCACCGGCCGCGGCGAGGGCATCGCGGCCATCGCCACCGCCCTCCTCCTCCCCGCCTGACGTCGCTCTCCGGGGGGAGCACCGCCACCACCGTCTCTGGCTCACTCCTACCCGGGGAAGTGTCATGAAAGGGTCTTTCAGGGCAATTTTTGCCTTGAAAGACCCTTTCATGACACTCGCGACTCAGGGTGCGCCCGCCGTTCCGGAGATGGCACCATCAGCCTCATGTCCATCACTTTCAACGAAGCCACCAAAGCACTCCTGGACGGCAACAACTTCCCAGTCGTGGCCACGATCAACCAGGACGGCTCCCCGCAGACGTCCGTCCTGTGGGCGAAGCGCGACGGCGACACGCTGATCTTCGCGACGGTCCGCGGCCGCCTCAAGGAGCGCAACCTGGTCCGCGACCCGCGCGTCTCGGTCTCGGTGTTCGACACCGGGAACCCGTACAACTACGTCGAGATCCGCGGCACCGTGGAGATGACGGACGAGGGCGGCCGTGAGCTGATCAACGAGCTCGCGCACAAGTACACCGGCAAGGACTACCCGGCGGAGCCCGCCGAGAACATCCGCGTGCTGGTCCGCGTCATCCCGACGAAGATCACCGGCAACGCCGCCTGAGCGACGTGAGGCTGAGCGACCGGTGACACAGATCGCGGGCGCCTCCCCCGCGCCCGCGATCTCGCTAGGGTGAAGACGTGACTATTCGGGCTGTGTTGTTCGACTTCTCCGGCACCGTGTTCCGCCTCGAGCAGGACGAGTCGTGGCTGACCGAGGTCACCGACCACGGTGGTGAGCGCCTCGACCTGGAGGCGCAGACCGAGCTGATGCGCCGGATGACCGCGCCGGTCGGCCAGGTCGTGGACCTCGACGACGAGCACCTGCACGCCTGGGAGAACCGGGATCGCGATCCCGGCCTGCACCGGAAGGTGTACCTCGAGGTGCTCAAGCAGTCCGGGGTGCGGGAGCGCACGCAGGCCGAACAGCTGTACCAGCGGCTGATCACGCCCAGCCAGTGGACGCCGTACCCGGACACCGAGGCGGTGCTCAAGGGCGCGTCGGGCAAGGGACTGAAGGTCGGGATCCTGAGCAACATCGCCTTCGACATCCGGCCCGCGTTCACCCAGCGTGGCTGGGACGCCTACGTCGACGAGTTCGTGCTGTCCTTCGAGGCGGGCGCCATCAAGCCGGAGCCGGAGATCTTCCGGATCGCGGTCGAGCGGCTGGGCGTTCCGGCAGCCGAGACGCTGATGGTCGGCGACAGCGAGGAGGCCGACGGCGGCGCCAGGGCGCTGGGCTGCGAGTTCGCGCTGGTGGACCCGCTCCCGACCACCGCACGCCCCGACGCGCTGCTCTCCGCGCTGCGTGCCCACAGTGTCCTGTAGGGCGCCTACACGGTCAGTGCGACGCCGCTCACGGGCACCCCGTACCCTTTTAGGATGGTCCTACACCTATACGACACCGCTACCAGGAGCGCGCGGGAGTTTCACCCCGCCCGTAGTGGAACGGCGTCCATCTACGTGTGTGGGGCCACCGTGCAGGGTGTGCCGCACATCGGGCACGTCCGGGGCGCGCTGAACTACGACATCCTCCGCCGCTGGCTCGTCCACAGTGGACTTGACGTCCGGCTGGTGCGCAACGTCACCGACATCGACGACAAGATCCTCGCCAAGGCCGAGGCCGCTGGCCGTCCCTGGTGGGAGTGGGCCGCGACGCACGAGCGCGCGTTCGAGTCCGCGTACGACTCGCTCGGCTGCCTCCCGCCGTCGATCTCGCCGCGCGCGACAGGGCACGTCACGCAGATGATCGAGCTGATGCGGCGCCTGATCGACAGCGGGCACGCGTACGCCTCCGAGGGCGACGTCTACTTCTCGGTGAAGTCCTTCGATGGTTACGGCGAGCTGTCCGGCCAGAAGCTCGACGAGGTCCAGCAGGGCGAGAGCCTGGGCGAGGGCAAGCACGACCCGCGCGACTTCACGCTGTGGAAGCGCGCGAAGCCGGGCGAGCCGTCCTGGCCGACGCCGTGGGGCGAAGGCAGGCCCGGCTGGCACCTGGAGTGCTCGGCGATGGCCACGAGCTACTTCGGGCCGGAGTTCGACATCCACGGCGGCGGCGTCGACCTGGTGTTCCCCCACCACGAGAACGAGCGCGCCCAGTCGAACGCCGCCGGCGACCCGTTCGCCCGGTTCTGGCTGCACAACGCCTGGGTGACGATGTCCGGCGAGAAGATGTCCAAGTCGCTGGGCAACACCGTGTCGATCCCGGAGATGCTGCTCAACTACCGCGCGCCGGAGCTGCGGTACTACCTGATCCAGCCGCACTACCGGTCCACCATCGAGTACTCCGACGGCGCGCTGTCGGAGGCGGCGGTGGGCTACCAGCGCGTCGAGCAGTTCCTGCGCCGGGCCGGTCAGTCCGGCGCGGTCGAGATCGGCACGGTGCCCGGCGAGTTCGCCGCGGCGCTCGACGACGACCTGGCGACACCGCAGGCGTTCGCCGTGCTCCACAACACGGTCCGCGAAGGTAACACCGCCCTCGACGCGGCCGACACACCCAAGGCACTCGAGCTCGCCGCCACCGTGCGCGCGATGGTCGACGTGCTCGGTCTCGACCCGCTCTCCGCGCACTGGTCGGACGCCGGCGGCTCCGAGGCACCGGTGCGTCAGGCACTCGACGGCCTGGTCAAGGGCCTGCTCACGGAACGCCAGCAGGCTCGCGCCGCCAAGGATTTCGCCCGCGCGGACGCCGCGCGTGACCGCCTCACCGAGGCGGGCATCGTGGTGGAAGACACCCCCAACGGTCCCCAGTGGACGGTCAGGGACGTGTGACGCGCACCTCGTGAACGGCGCGTTCAGTTCGTCGCGGCCACCGCCGCGGCGAACCCAGCTCGACAACATCAAGGACATTTAGACATGGCAGGCAACTCCCGGCGCCAGGGCGCCATCCGCAAGCCCGGCACCAAAAAGGGGCAGGTCGTCGGATCCGGCGGCCAGCGGCGGAAGGCCCTCGAGGGCAAGGGCCCGACCCCGAAGGCCGAGGACCGGCCCAACCACAAGGCGTACCGGGTCGCCGGCGCGCGGGACCGCAAGGACCAGGCCAGGCAGAAGAAGGCCGACAAGCCGGAGCTGATCGCCGGGCGCAACCCGGTGGTCGAGGCGCTGCGCGCCGACGTTCCCGCCGTCGCGCTGTTCGTCGCGCTGAACATCGAGATCGACGACCGCGTCAACGAGGCCGTCCGCCTGGCGGGCGACAAGGGCATCTCGATCCTCGAGATCCCCCGCGACGAGCTCGACCGCAAAACCAACCGGGCCATGCACCAGGGCCTCGGCCTGCAGGTCCCGCCGTTCGAGTACGCCCACCCTGACGACCTGATGACCGCGGCGCGCGACTCCGGCAGCACGCCGCTGTTCGTCGCGCTCGACGGCGTCACCGACCCCCGCAACCTGGGCGCGGTGATCCGCTCCGCGGCCGCGTTCGGCGCGCACGGGGTGCTGCTGCCCGAGCGGCGCAGCGCGGGCATGACGGCCGTCGCGTGGCGGACCAGCGCCGGGACGGCCGCCAAGCTGCCGATCGCGGTCGCGACGAACCTCACGCGTCAGCTCAAGTCATGGGCCTCGAAGGGCATGATGATCGTCGGCCTCGACGCTGACGGCACGGTGGACATCGACGAGCTGGACCTCGCCGCGGAACCGCTGGTCGTCGTGCTGGGCTCCGAGGGCCGCGGGCTGTCCCGCCTGGTCAAGGAGACCTGCGACGCGACGGTGTCGATCCCGATGGCGCACGGCGTCGAGTCGCTGAACGCGTCCGTCGCCGCCGGAGTGCTGCTCGCCGAGGTGGCGCGCCGCCGCCGCATCGCCGGCCGCGTCTGACCCCCTGTTCAACTGCCCCTGAAGGCCACCATCACGGCGTTTAACGCCGTGAT
>NZ_JAYMZS010000194.1:0-10829 GCF_035828755.1 Amycolatopsis sp. H20-H5
CCCCACCGGCGGACCTGCGCAACCTCGTGCCGGGCGGCAAGGAGATCACCTTCCCCGTGACGGTGACCCGCCAGGACGCGCAGCCGAACGTCACCGCGTTGTCGGTGGAGATCTCCTACGACGACGGCGTCACCTGGCAACCGGTCGAGCTGACCCCGGACGGTCCACAGTGGACGGCCAAGGTCCGCCACCCGGCGAGCGGGTTCGCCTCGTTGCGGGCCAAGGCCACCGATGGCTTGGGCAACACGGTGAGCCAGACCATCACCCGCGCCTACCAGATCGGCTGAGCGGTGGGGGTTCGCCCCGCCGGGCGAACCCCCAGACCAGGCCACCGGCCTGGTGGCGCGGATGCCTCACCTCAGGTGCGCGATGGCTTTCCGGCGTCAGAAGCCGGCCCGCGGCAGCGTGTCCTCCAGCTTGTCCAACGCGGTGTAGGCAGTTCAGTCCCCGGAAGTCGACTCTGACGACCTCTTGGGGCACGCGGCGGCGCATCTGGAATCACCGGACTACACGATCAAGCTCACCGTGTAGATGTCACGCGCTGATGTTGTGGAGCCCGCCATGGTTCCGGCAGCCCTTGGGTGCGGGGATCTCCGGCAGGGCCTGGTGGAACGCGGGCGTCCGGCCAGCCACATACCGGATGTCGGCCCAACGAGGATTCGCTGCCCTCTGAGAAGGCGTCCGGAAACTGATGTCATGTCGTCCAGTTTGGTGCCTAGGGCCGTGTTGACTGACGGGTGACTGTCACGCGGTCTGTTCTGGTGAAGGGGACTTTTGCGACGTTGAGTCGAGAGAAAGTCCCCTTCAGTCGCGACCCCAGGCTTTGCCGTGTGCCCTGATGGGAGCCTTCACGGCGTTTAACGCTGTCATGGTGGCCTTCAGGGGCACGTGTGAAACGGTCGTGGCGGTATGAAACGGTCGAATGGGCAGATTTTTCGTCCTTTGTGGAGGGTAAGCGGCTTCGAAGGACAGGCGCCCGAGGCTTCGAGCGGCGACTACTACGTCAGTTCTCAGACGCGTTCTGAGATGTCTTGGCCTACCAACGCCGTGGAGTATCACCCACAGCGCGCCACTTTTTCGAGTCCAGCTGAAAATCGTTGTACCCTGGTGTGCTGTACGCGCTTTAACCGAGCTGTGTGAAATCGTGGGTGCGATGAACGTCGAAGAGGACGCCGCGACGGCCCCGGGGTTGTGGACGCCCGGCAGGGTCGCCGAACTGCTGGACGTTTCTCCAGTCACTCTGCGTAGTTGGGATGCCCGGTACGGCATCGGCCCGTCGATCCGGTCGGATGGTCGCCATCGGCGGTACTCAGACGTCGATGTGAAGCGCCTGCAGTACATGCAGCGCCTGATCGAACGTGGGGTGAAGGCCCGTGAGGCTGCGGCGGTGGCTCTGTCGGGGCGCGCGGTCGAGGGCGTCGTTCCGTCGGACAGTGTGCGTGGTCTGGCCCGCGCGGCGGAGGAGTTGAGGTTCGCGTCGATGGCGGGGCTGCTCGACGAGTCGCTGGCGACGAACGGGCCGGTCGCCACCTGGAACGAGGTCTTGGTGCCGGTCCTGCGCGATTTCGGTGCGCGTTGGCGGCGGGGCGCTGTCTGTTTCGAGGCGGAATGGGCGCTGACGGACGAGATTTCGTTCGCGCTCGAGCGTTACAGCAGGCCGGTCCGGGAGCCGATGGCGGGGCGAGCCGTGTTGTTGGCCTGTTGCCCGGAAGAGCGTCACTCGTTGCCGATGGAAATCCTGCGTGCCGCGTTGGCCGACTACGGCGTGCCCGCGGTGTTGATGCGGCAGCTGGTGCCGCCGGAGACGACTATCGGGATGGCGCTGAAACTCGATCCCGCCGTGGTGGTCCTGTGGTCGATGTCGTCGGCCACGGCAGACGACCTGCTCGTGCAGCGCCTTCAGCGCCGGGATTTCCCGGTCTGTGCCGCGGGCCCTGGCTGGGAGCGGTTTTCGGAACTGCCCGTCCCGTGGGTCAACGATCTCGTCGGCGCGCTCGACATGGTCGCTGACCGATCGCTCGCCGGGAGCGCACCCGCCGTCCGGTAGGCGCCCCCGTCACGCAAAGCGTTGCGCAATCGCTGCAAATGCACGAGGATGGGCGGGCGCGTGCTCGGGCAGCGGGGAGTGGGTTTTGTCGATCAAAAAACGGCTGGTGGATCGTTGGCCCGCGGACTGGCCACTTCAGCCGTTCCGCGAGCCTGCGTGGGCCGAGCAGGAGCCGACCTATCGTGAGGCTTCGCCGTCGCTCATCGAGGCCGCGGTCAAGCGCGCCGGCGCACGGCAGTCGGGGAACTGGTTCGTTGTCGCGGCGAGTCGCGACGTTCGCTCGGGCGCACCTTTCGGCGTGACTGTCGGCGGGGTGGAACTCGTGCTGTGGCGGACGGCGGCAGGGCGGCTCGCAGCGGGACCCGGTGCTTGCCCGCACCTCGGCGCGCCGCTGGCGGACGCCCGCGTGCATCGCGGGGAGCTGGTCTGCCGCTGGCACGGGCTGCGGCTGGGCGAAGACGGTCTCGGCGGCTGGTCGCCGGTGCCGTGCCATGACGACGGTGTGCTGGCCTGGGTGAGGCTCGATCGCCTCGGGGGAGAGGAACCCACCGGCGCTCCGGTGGTGCCGCGCCGCCCGGCCGCCGCGGCGAGTATCGACGCGGTGGCGACGGTGGTGGGCACGTGTGAGCCCGAGGACATCGTCGCGAACCGGCTGGATCCTTGGCACGGCGCGTGGTTTCACCCGTACTCGTTCGCCAAGCTCCGTGTTCTCGACGCGCCGCGGAGCCACGACGTCGGGGATGAAGACGACCGGTTCCGGGTCGAGGTGACCTTCCGGGTCGCGAGCCGGTGGGGCGTCCCGGTCCTGGTCGAGTTCACCTGCCCGGAGCCCCGCACGGTCGTCATGCACATCGTCGAGGGCGAAGGCGAGGGGAGCGTGGTGGAGACGCACGCGACTCCACTTGGCGTGGGTCGTGACGGCCGCCCCCGTACCGCGGTCATCGAGGCCACGATTGCCGCCTCCGGGCGGCCCGGGTTCGCGCTGGCCCGGAAGGTCGGCCCCGTGCTGCGGCCGCTGATGCGCCGGACGGCCGCCCGCCTGTGGCGTGACGACCTCGACTACGCGGAGCGCCGCTGGTCGCTGCGCGACTCCAGGTCCTGAGGCTCCTGAATGGAAACGGGGCGTGGCCGACGAAGAAACCGTCGACCACGCCCCGGCTGTTCACACCTGACCGTCAGTGCGCGTGAGGCGATCCGCCGACAACGGCCTCGGGGGCGGACTCTTTTCCTGGCCTGCGGCGACTTCGCTCGCGGTGGGACCCGCAAGGCCGTCGAGAGCCATTTCGGCATCCACCAGTTCAGGTCGCGCAGCAACGACACCAGTGACGGCACGAGAACCGTGCGCACGATGGTGGCGTCGAGCAGGATCCCGAGCGCCAGGCCGGTCGCCAGGATCTTCACCTCGGTGACCGGGACCGTGGACAAGGCGATGAACGCGAGGAACAGGATCAGCGACGCCGACTTGACCAGCCTCCCGGTGCGGCTCACGCCGGACACGATCGCTTCCTCGGTCGTCTTGCCGTCGCTGTGTTCCTCGTTGATCCGCGCGAGGATGAACACCTCGTAGTCCATCGACAGTCCGAAGAGGAATGCGAAGATCGCCAGCGGGACCCATGCGGTGATGGAGCTGGTCGCTTGACTGCCGAACAGCACCTCGGTGCCCAGCCCGTGCCTGCCTTCCCGTCCGTCGCGAGCGTGCTGGCTTCCGGTGCGCCGAGGCGATCGTCGGCACGGTGGTCGTTTACGGCCTTCCGCTGACCGTCGCCGTCATCGTGACCACGGCACTCGGCCCCGCGGTCATTCTGGCGCTGATCGCCTGGACGCAGGTGCGCGCGCAGCGGTGGGAGAACCAGGCACGGGCGCGCTGAACACCGGCGATCACCCCGTCGCGCGGGTGGCCAATGCGCGTAGCACGGCGAGCCGTCCGCGGTTGGGCACTGAACGAAGCGGATGCCCGGCGATGCCCCAGCTGGCGAGGAGCCGGTTCGCGGCCAGCCAGCCCGTGGTCGCCGCCCGTTCCATCAAGGCGACCGGCAGGTCGACGCGGATGCCGTCCCCGGCCAGTACCAGGCCGTCGTCGGGCGTCGAAACCCTGGGCCTGCGGGCGAAGCCGCCGACCGCGAACAGGGGACAGTCCTGCCGCCACAGGGTGAGGTCGCCGAGCACGGTGGCGTCCGCGGTCTCCGGATAGATCTCGTGCAACCGCTTCTCCAGCTGCTGCGAAAGGCCATCCCGATCGTGGGTGTCGGCGGCGTAGGCATGCAGTTCGACCACGGCGCCGCCGGTCCGCGCCGCCCAGCGCCGCGCTTCCGTTTCGTAGCGGTCCAGCACGCTGATGTTGTCCAGCGGCGAGAAACTGCCGGTGCCGAGGAACGCCGAGCGAGACGCAGCCACCGGCTTGTCCAGCCAGAGCCGACGAACCAGGAACGGCGGTGCCACCTGGAGCGCGGCCACGTCCGCTCGCCATTGCGCGGTGCCGAGGCCGCCGGAGGTGGACACGAGCCGTCGAAGCGCTCCCGGGTCGCAGGTGAGCACGACCGCGTCGAACCGCCGCGCGGACCGGTGTCCGGTGTGGACGGTGAACCCGGCCGGGTCTCGGTCGACGGCCGCGACCGTGGTCCCGGTATGGATGTCGACGCCTCGGTCCGCGAGGTAGCCGCTCAACGGTGACCACAACACCTCCGGGAACGGCGCGTCGGGCACGTCGAAGACCAGCCCCTCACTCGAGCCGAGGAAGTAGAGGTGGAACATCGCCGCCAGCTCGGCGGCCGACAGCTCGCGAGGGTCGGCGAAGAAGCTTCGGGAGAACACCTCGAACGCGAGATGCCTTGCCGCTGGGGGAAAATTCAGCCTCTCGAGGTAGGCGGCGGCGTCGATCCCGTCGAGGCGATCGTAGATGCCGGGAACGCTGACCGTGGCCAGCGGCAGGGCCTCGCGGGCGTTGAGGCCGAGGAGGTCTCGCCAGGTGAATGTCGGGCTGCGCAGCGCGAACGCGATCGCGTTGAGCGGCGGCGTGGTCGGCAGACCGGCGAAGGTGTCGACGCGTCCGTGGGCGTCGAGCAGCGGGTAGTCGGCCAGCGGGGTCAGCCGGTCCAGGCCCGGGTCGGTGCGTTTGAGCAGGGCGCGGAGGTTGTAGTACTGGCGGAAGAAGGCGTGGAAGCCGCGGCTCATCGTGACGTCCGTGCCGTCGGCCAGCTGCGCGGGCCAGCCGCCGACCCGGCCGCCGAGGTGGTCCTCGCGCTCGAAGACGGTGACCGCGACACCGCGTTCGGCCAGGCCGGTGGCGGCGGTGAGCCCGGCGATCCCGCCGCCGACCACCGCGACGGAGGGCCGGGGCGAGATCCGGTGCGCGTCGGGCGTCCCCGCGGGTGCGGGATAGGTGACCAGCTTGCGGTCACGGCCGATCGGTGACGTCATCGCCCGGCGCCGGGAGCCGTGCCCAGCACGGTGTGGACGATGTCGCGCTGCCAGCCCCCCATCGTCGAGGCCTTGACGTCGGTGAACCCGGCGTGGACGAGCCGCTCGGTCAGCCCGGCGACCCCGTCGAACGTCAGCACGCTCCGGCGCAGGTGCCGGAACAGGGTTGCGTCGCCGGTGGTCACCCGGCCCGCCGGGATGATGATCGCGGCACACACGGCGTTCCACACGATCCTGGCGCGCCGGGAGTCACGGACCGAGTACTCGTGCACCGCGATGCGCCCACGCGGCGAAAGCAACGCACGCAGGGCCCGCAACACACCGTCGGGGTCGGTCAGGTTGCGCAGGAGGTACGCGGCGAGGATGCCGTCGAAAGGTCCGTGCACGTTCGCCGTGTCGAGGTCCTCGACCCTGGTGTGGACGAACTTCACGGTGTCCGGCCAGTTCTTGCGCCGAGCCTGCTCGAGCATGGCGCCCGAGGCGTCGATCGCGGTGATCCGGGCGTGCGGCGCGACGGCCAGCAGCGACGCGGTGGAGGCACCGGTGCCGCAGCCCGCGTCGAGCAGGTGCAGCCCCGCCCCGCCGGACGGCAGTTCCAGCCGTTCCGCGGACCGGCGCAGGTGCGCGTGGTAACCGGGGTTCACGCCGACGAGCCGGTCGTAGGAGCCGGCGCCGTGGTCGAACGCCGTCGGCACGTCCGCCCGCGGCAGGCCCAGGCGATCGAGAGTCATGCGGTGTCCCTTCCGGAGCCGCCCTTTTCCCAGAGCAGGAGCACACAGGTGATCAGGGCGAACCCGAAGAAGAAGTCTTCGACGGGAATGTCCCACGGAAAGCGGATCCCGGTGACGTGGGCGGGGGAGTAGCGCACGATCGGCGCGCTCAGCTTGGTCAGCCAGCCGTCGACGGGGATCTGGAAGGCGGTGACGATGACCATGGTGATCCAGTACGCGGGCTTGCGGAACAGCCCGGTGTGCAGGACCAGCACCTCGATCGCCACCACCGCGGCCACCGCGGCCACGGCCGGGATCGTGTAACCCCAGGGGATCATCGGCGGCCCGCGGCCTGACGGCGGTGGCGGCGCAGGAACGTCAGCGTGAGTTCGACCGCCTCGTAGGTCAGCAGCCCGCAAACCGGGATCACCACGAAGAACAGGACTTCTTCGATCGGGATGTTCCACGGCACGCGCAGGCCCGACACGAAAGCCGGGTCGTAGGTCCAGACGTTCGCGCTGATCGCGAGTGCGTCCCAGACCAGGAAGAGGACCGCGATCGGAAGGATCGAGCGCAGCAGACGTCGCGGCTGCCGGTACACGTGGGCACCGGCGAGTTCCAGCGGGATCGTCACCAGTACACACGCGCCGAGCACGAGCAGGTACTCCGCCTTGCCCACCTCAGCTCACCGCCGTGGTGGTCGGCGCCGTCGGAGGTGTGTGCCGCCGGCGTGCCCATAGTGCCCGCAGCAGCGCTCCGCTCGCGACGACCAATCGTCGCCGGTCCGGCACGGTCGCCCGGCGCGCGAAGACGTTGTGCCCCACGTCCTCGATCCGGTCCAGGATCTCGGAGTACAGCGCGAGTGCCGTCGCCACACACGGGCGCGAGACCGGGTGCAGCAGGGCGACCCCCGGACGGGCGACGCGGTAGATCGCGCGGGTGGTGGCGATCTGGTCGGCCAGTGCCCGTTTCACCGCGGGGTCGACGCGCTGGTGCGTGGCACACCAGCGCAGCCGGTCGCGGTCGACGCCGAAGGACGCGAGTTCGTCGGCGGGGAGATAGACGCGGTTCCGACCGAGGTCTTCGGCGACGTCACGCAGGAAGTTGGTCAGCTGGAAGGCCTTGCCGAGCGCCGCAGCCCGGGAGGCGGCCTCGTCGTGGTCTGAGACCACCCCCAGGATCGGCAGGACCTGCAGGCCGATCACCTCGGCCGAGCCGTGCACGTACTCGTCCAGCGCGCCGCGATCGGGATAGCCCTCGACCGTGAGGTCCATGCGCATCGACCGGAGGAACGCACTGAAGTGCCTGGTGGGGATGGCGTACCGCTTCGTAGTGTCGATCACCGCGCTGAGCAGAGGATCGTCACTGTGCCCCGTGGCGAGACCGGTGAACAGCCGGGTTTCGACGTCGCTGAGCCGCGCGGCGATCCGGTCTGTCGTCGTACCTGGCGCGGGTTCGTCGACGAGGTCGTCGAGCCAGCGGGCGAAGCCGTAGAGAGCGTGCACCGCGGGCCGTTGCGGCAGGCTCAGCATCTTCGTCGCCAGGAAATAGGTCCGGCCGTGCACCGCGTTGAGCCGTCGGCACTCCGAGTACGCGGAACGCAGCGCGGGGTCGTCGATCCCGGCGGCGTCGAGTTCTTGCCTGGTCATCGCGCACCCCTCGCCGAGAGGTCGACGGTGGTGCGGGCCGGCCGTGACCGCGTGCCCGTGATCCGGTCCGCGGCCAGCCGTCCCGAGATCAGGACGGTCGGCACACCGACCCCCGGCACGGTCGCTCCACCGGCGAGGACGACGTTGTCGACGCCACGGGGAAGGTTCCCGGGGCGGAACGGCCCGGTTTGGCCGAACGAATGCGCGTAGCTGAACGGCGTCCCCGCCACCATTCCCCGCTCGGCCCAGTCGGCGGGACTGATGACGTGCGAAACCTCGGGTTCGAAGCCTGGCAGCAACCGCTCGCGGACGATGTCGAGCAGCGACTCGACGTACGGGCCGGACTCCTGCCGCCAGTCGAGCGGCGCGACGTCGAGATTGGGCACCGGCGCGAGGATCGAGAGCAACTGGCAGCCGGGTGGGGCGAGCCCGGGGTCGGTCGCGGTCGGCCGGGTGATCAACAGCGAGGGATCGCTCATCAGCCGTCCCTGGGAGATCAGTTCGTCGAACGTGGACTTCCAGGCGTCACCGAACGAGATCGTGTGATGGCCGACTTCCGGCCGGTTCCCGGTGACGCCCGCGTGCAGCACCAGCGCGGAGGGAGCCGCTCGCAGTCGCGTTATTCTTCGGGGTGTTCTGCCGAGCAGCCGGTAGCTTTCCGGAGCCTCGGTCGTGAGGACGACCGCGTCGCAGGCAACGCGTTCGCCGGTGTCGGTCAGGACCGCGTGGACCCGGTCGCCCCGGCGATCGAGTGCGGTGACCTGTTTCCCGTAGCGGAAGTCGACACCAGCGTCGGCCGCGGCCGACGCGAGGGCCAAGGGGAGCGCCGCCATCCCGCCGCGGGGGAAGTACACGCCGCCCACTGTGTCCATATAGGAGATCACGGCGTACAGCGCGAGCGCGTGCATCGGTGATTCGCCTGCGTAGAGCGCCTGGAAGCTGAACACCCGTTTGAGCCGTTCATCCTGCAGGAACGAGCCGATCTTGGGATCGAGCCTGCGGAAGCCGCCCAGCGCGACCAGCCGCGCGAGATCCTTGGTCACCATCTCCAGCGGAGAGTCCATGTTGGCCGCGATGAACCGGTCGTACTCGACCGCGTAGAGCCGGGTCAGCCAGGCTCGGAGCTGGCGGTAGCGGTCCACTTCGGCAGGCCCGGCGAACTCACGGACGGCCTCGCACATCATGTCGAGATCCGAATGGACGGCCAGGTTCCCACCATCGGCGAAGTGCGCGGTGTACGCGGGATCCAGCCGGACGAGCGGGAGCCGCTCGGTCATGTCCGCGCCCACCGCGTCGAAGGTGTCCCGCACGATGTCGGGCATGGTGAGCACGGTCGGCCCGGTGTCGAGCTGGAATCCCCGCAGATCGAGGTGCCCCGCGCGGCCACCCGGGCCGTCGGCGCGCTCCAGAACGGTGACATGGCGGCCACGCCCGGCCAGGTGCAGGGCCGCGGACAGCCCGGCGAGACCGGCTCCCACCACCACGACCTTGCTGTTGGCCCCTTTGACCGTCCTCATCGGACACGCTCCGTGCACTGTGCCGCGAGGAGGACCAGGGCCTCGCGGGAGTGCGGCGGGATCACCGCGGCGTCGATCGCCGCGAGCGCCCGGGTCACGCGCTGGGCGATGAGGAGTTCCATCCGGTCCGGCGCACCGGTGTCGACGATGAGTCGCTGCCACCGGGCGATCGCGTCGGCGTCCACGACCTCGAGGCGGGCCAACTCGCGCAGAGCACGCGACTGCGCGTGGTCGGCCAGGTCGCTCGCGAGGACGACGAGGCTGGTGGCTTTACGTTCTCGGAGATCCTCGCCGACCGGCTTTCCGGTGACCTCGGGATCGCCGAAGACCCCCAGTACGTCGTCGCGGAATTGGAAGGCCTCGCCCAGCAACCCTCCGTAGCGGCCGAGACAGGCGATGACCTCGGCGTCGCAACCGGCCATCGCCGCCCCGAACTCCAGCGGGCGGCGCACCGTGTAGTTGCCCGACTTGCGCCGGATGACGTCCACCACGCTGGCCCAGCTCGGCGCCGCACCCGCGTCGTTGACAAGGTCCGCGAGCTGCCCCACAGCCAATTCGGTGCGCATGGCGTCGTAGTGCGGCCACGCCCGCCCGAGCTCCTTGGCGCCTACGCCGCTCTCGCGCAGCATCTGCTCGGCCCACACCAGGAAGAGGTCGCCGAAGAGGGTGGCCGCGGAATCGCCGAACCGGTTCGGCGATCCTTGCCATCGTTGACGTCGATGCCACTGTGCCAGCGCCGTGCGCAACGCTGGGCGGCCGCGGCGCAAGGACGACGCGTCCATCACGTCGTCCTGCGCGAGCGCGAAGCAGTGGAGCAGCTCCAGACTGGCGACCGCGCGAAGCGCCCGATCGTCTCCTGCTCTGCCACAAGACCAGCCGACATACGCGAACGCGGGGCGGAGGAACTTGCCACCGGCCACGAACTCCGGCAGTGCCGTGAGGGCTAGCGCTCCTTCTTCGCGTCCGGTGAACTGCTCATCACATCGTTCGCGGACGTAGTCGTGAGCCTGCCGTCGACTTTGGGTCTGGATCCTCGTCAGCCATTCGGCTGGTTCAAGCCCCAGCTCCGCAGTCTCGTCAGCGGTGACCGCCATCCGTTCCCCCTCGCACGATCAGCTGGTGCCGATGCAGAGTCAAAGCGATGCGCAACCGTTGCACACGAGCTGCCTGTTGTCCACACGGTGGAGATGCCCGCCGATGTGGCGATTGCAACCGTTGCAGATTCGATGCAACTGTCGCAAGATGGCAGGTACTAGCTTCGACATCCACGTCAGAGGATGGTGCGAGATGAGCGCGTTGACCACGCCGACCCGGGGAACGAACCCGGTCGAGAAGGCGGCGGGCGCCGGCGCGAAGTGGGCCGACGACCGGTATCACCTGGCCAAGGGGATGCGGCACCAGCTCAACAAGGTGTTCCCGACCCATTGGTCGTTCCTGCTCGGTGAGATCGCGCTGTACAGCTTCATCATCCTGCTGCTGTCGGGTGTCT
>NZ_JAYMZS010000195.1:0-406 GCF_035828755.1 Amycolatopsis sp. H20-H5
ACCATGAGGGACCTAGACGCCCTCATGGTGGCCTTCAGGGACTTCGGGGCGCATCGCGGGCGGCCATGGCGGGAGCTACCGGACGCGGCCCAGGTCAGCGCCGGTCCGGAGGGCGGAGAGTGGGCCAGGGCGGCCGAACCGGTAGCCCTGGGCCATGGTGCAGCCCGCCCGGATGATCAACTCGGCCTGCTCGGCGGTCTCGATGCCTTCGGCCACGACCGCGAGGTCGAGGTCGGCGCACAGCCCGACCAGCGAGCGGCACAGTGCCGCGTCCCGTTCCGGCTGGACGCCGGTGGTCAACGCGCGGTCCAGCTTGATCAGGTCGACCGGCAGCGCGTGCAGGCAGGTCAGGGAGCTGTACCCGGCGCCGAAGTCGTCGCGCGCCACCCGCACCCCGAGCGCCTGC
>NZ_JAYMZS010000195.1:416-9902 GCF_035828755.1 Amycolatopsis sp. H20-H5
CGTCGGCGCGGCCAGCCGGTGCCGGGTCAGCGCCGCGCGGATGCTCTGCTCCAGCGTTTCGGTGCCCAGCCTGGCCGCGCCGACGTTGACGTGCACGGTCAGCGCGGGTTCGAGCGCGGCCACCTCGCGGCAGGCCAGGTCCAGCACCAGCGCGTCCAACTCGGCGCCGAGCCCGGCACCCTCGGCCGCGCGGACGAACGTCTCCGGCGACACCGCCGTGCCGTCCGGCGCGGTCCACCTGGCCAAGGCCTCGACGGCCAGCGGCGTTTCGTCGGCCAGCCGCACGATCGGCTGGAAGACCAGGCTGAAGCCCTCCGGGAGCCCGCGCCCCGCCCGGCGCAGCGCCGCGGGGAAGTCCGGCGGCCCGTCGCACGACGGCCGGTAGACGACGGTGGTGTCCTTGCCCAGCCGTTTGCCCGCGTACATCGAGGTGTCCGCCCGGCCGAGCAGCACGTCCGAGGTGACCAGCGGCTCGGCCGGATCCGGGACCACCAGTCCCATGCTCGCCCGGACCGCGACGAGCGTGCCGTGCACCACGAACGGGCGACGCAGCGCGGTCCTGATCCGGTCCGCGATGACCTGGGGCGGGTCCACCTCGCCTTCCAGCAGGATCGCGAACTCGTCGCCGCCGAGCCGGGCCACGGTGTCGGTCGAGCGCACACAGCCCACCAGCCGCTGCCCGACCGCGTGCAGGACGACGTCACCGCCAGCGTGCCCGAACCGGTCGTTGATCTCCTTGAAGTCGTCCAGGTCCACGAAGGTCAGCACCAGCGGGTGCCGTCCGTCCGCCCCGTCCGCGACCGCGCGGTCGAGCCGGTCGGCGAACAGCGCGCGGTTGGCGAGCCCGGTCAGCGGGTCGTGGAACGCCTGGTGGGTCAGCTGCTGCCTGCCCTCGTACACCCGGCGCAGCAGCAACCGGTTGTCCAGCAGCGAAAGCAGCTGCCTGGCCAGCACCAGGAAGATCAGCAGCACACCGACGCTGACCTCGACCGCGTCCGGCCCCGCGCCGAACAGCAACTGGCCGGTGATCACCAGCGCCACGGCGGTGACCGGCAGGTAGGGCAGCGCGAGCTGCCACCAATCCAGGCCCGCCTGCTGGTTCGCGTCTTCACGCCGCCTGGTGCTCGGCGTGGCCACCAGCGCGTAGGCGATGAGCACCGGCCCGAGCACGAAACCCGCGTCGGCCCACGGCTTCATACTCTGCGCGCCGATGCTGACCAGGTAGGCGAAAATACTGTCGGAGCAGGCGAGCGCCACGATACCGGCGGCGAGCAGCAGCAGGCTGGCGCGGTACGGCCGGTCGACGCGGTCGAACACCACCAGCAGCACCGCCACGACGACCACGACGAGGTCCGAAAGCGGATACGCGATGGCCACGGCCCAGGCCAGCGCGTCCGGCCCGACGGCCGTCACCACCGGGGCCAGCGCCGCCGTCCAGGCCAGGATGAACAGCGACCCGGTCACCACCAGGCCGTCGAGCACCACGGCCACGCCGAAATGTCCCGTCCACTGCCTGCGCTGAGCACGCTGGCGGTCCTCCCGTTCCCGCGAATGGGCCAGCACGAACAACGCCGGCAGCGCGAAAACGGGGAAAGCCAGGTAACCGACGTCGGCGAGCGAAGGCGAGGGCAGGCCCTCCTTCTCGACGATCTGGTACCACGACCAGACGAACTGCCCGACCGACCAGAAAGCCATGCCCAGCGCGACCAGCAGCCGCCACCAGCGCTGGGTCCCGCGGACCCGGCGGCCGACCAGCACCCCGCACACCACCGCGGCCAGCCCACCGCCCAGCTGCAACCCGTCGTCGACCCACACGGAGAAGCTGTCGCCCCACAGCGCCAAGCCGTTGACCACGACTGCCGCCGACAGGACGACGAGCAGCAAAGCCGCGACCTGGTACCGCCGGACTGTCATGGCACCTCTGCGTGGTCACGAACCTCGGACGGACTGAGGAACACTACCCCAGCGGCATCGGCCGCGCTGACGGTCATTCGTGCCGGTAGCCAGGCCGGACCACCCCGGTCTCCGCTCGCGCCGAGGGCTTTAAAGTCCCTCAGGACGTACACGTACGAGGTGAAACCGGGCTGCACTGGCGTGACCGGCGCAGTGGACCACCTGGCACGGCCGCACCCTGCCCGCGTCGCACGTGGTCGGCGGCGGCGCCGACCTCACGCAGAACGAGTAGTAGCCCGCCACGGACACGGTGCCGTCCGCGAAGGTGCTCTTCACGTGCATGTACTGCGAATCGGTCGTGAGCGGCGTCGGCTTTGCCGTCCGCGCGCGCCCCCGACGTACGAGTACGTGTAGCCACGGCAAACGCCGTCAGCCGTGCCACTCCCGCAAGGGAACGCCACGGCTGACGACGTGCGGACGAAGGCTCAGTCGGTGCCGAACTCCATCGCGGCGTGGTCGAGCAGCTCGTCGTCGCCGGAAGACTTGCCGCGCGACGCGATCGCCTCGGCGCCGCCCTCGGACATCGCGCCGATCAGGCCGGTCGAGGCGGCCTGCGCCGCACCGATCAGCGCCGGGTGCGAACTGCCGACCATGCCGAGACCCGCGTACTGCTCGAGCTTCGCCCGCGAATCGGCGATGTCGAGGTTGCGCATGGTCAGCTGGCCGATCCGGTCCACCGGCCCGAATGCCGAGTCCTCGGTCCGCTCCATGGAGAGTTTGTCCGGGTGGTAGCTGAACGCCGGTCCGGACGTGTTCAGGATCGAGTAGTCCTCGCCGCGCCGCAGCCGCAGGGTCACCTCGCCGGTGATCGCGGTGCCGACCCAGCGCTGCAGCGACTCGCGCACCATCAGCGCCTGCGGGTCCAGCCAGCGGCCTTCGTACATCAGCCTGCCGAGCCGCCGTCCCTCGTTGTGGTAGCTGGCGACGGTGTCCTCGTTGTGAATCGCGTTGACCAGCCGCTCATAGCAAGCGTGCAGCAGCGCCATGCCGGGCGCCTCGTAGATGCCCCGGCTCTTGGCCTCGATGATGCGGTTCTCGATCTGGTCGGACATGCCGAGGCCGTGGCGGCCACCGATGGCGTTGGCCTCCAGCACCAGGTCGACGGCGGAGGCGAACTCCTTGCCGTTGATCGTCACCGGCCGTCCCAGTTCGAAGCCGATCGTGACGTCTTCGGCGGCGATCTCGACTTTCGGGTCCCAGAAACGCACGCCCATGATCGGGTCGACGAGCTCGACGCCCGTGTCGAGCTGTTCGAGCGACTTGGCCTCGTGGGTCGCGCCCCAGATGTTCGCGTCGGTGGAGTACGCCTTTTCGGTGCTGTCCCGATAAGGCAGGCCGTGGGCGAGCAGCCACTCGGACATCTCCTTGCGGCCGCCGAGTTCGGTGACGAAGTCGGCGTCCAGCCACGGCTTGTAGATCCGCAGGGAGGGGTTGGCCAGCAGGCCGTAGCGGTAGAACCGCTCGATGTCGTTGCCCTTGAAGGTGGAGCCGTCGCCCCAGATCTGGACGTCGTCCTCGAGCATCGCGCGCACCAGCAAGGTGCCCGTGACCGCACGGCCGAGCGGAGTGGTGTTGAAGTAGCCGCGGCCACCGGAGCGGATGTGGAACGCGCCGCAGGTCAGCGCCGCGAGCCCCTCTTCCACGAGAGCTTCACGGCAGTCGACCAGGCGGGTGATCTCCGCGCCGTACGCCGTCGCACGCCCGGGCACCGACGCGATGTCGGGTTCGTCGTACTGGCCGATATCAGCGGTGTAGGTGCACGGCACCGCACCGCCGTCGCGCATCCACGCGACCGCTACAGAGGTATCGAGGCCGCCGGAGAAGGCGATCCCGACGCGTTCGCCGACGGGCAGGGACTTCAGCATCTTGGACACAGCATGATTATGCACGACGATGCATCACCGTGCAATTTGGGCCGTGCCGTCGATCCTCTACTGTCGAGGGTGGTGCGCCGATGACACGGCGTTTTGGGGAGGTCAGCAATGGTTTTCAGGGTGCGCGGGATCACCTTGCCGGATCGGGTGGAGCAGACGTTCGTGGTGGACGGCGACCAGCTGCGGGTCGATCCCGCTTCCGGTGCGGAGCTGCTCTCCGACGGCGGCTGGCTGCTACCCGGGCTGGTGGACACGCACACCCACCCGGGCACGGAAGCCACGACGGACACCTTCGACGAAGACCGGTTGCGTCGGCACCTGCGCCAGCATCGCGACGCGGGGGTCCTTCTCGTGCGTGTACCGGGCGCCGCGGCCCGGATCCCGAAGTGGGTCGACGACGAACCCGACCTGCCCCGGGTCCACTCGGCGGGCCGGTGGCTGGCGACGCCCGGCCGGTTCTACGAGAACTACGGACGCGACATCAGCGAGAACGACCTCGCGAAGGCCGCCGTCGAGGAATCACTCGCTTCCTCCGGCTGGTGCAAGATCATCGGCGACTGGAGCCCCCAAGACCGCCCCGTCCCGCTCGACGTGCTCAGCGACGCCGTCGCGGCGGTGCACGCCGTCGGCGGCCGGGTCGCGGTGCACGGCCAGACCGCCGAGGGCTGCCACAACGCCGTCATGGCCGGAGCCGACAGCCTCGAGCACGGCATGCACCTCGATCCCGCGCTGCTCGGCCGGATGGCGGCACAGGGCACGGCGCTGATCCCGACGTTCACCACGTTCGACGGCATCGTCGAACGCGCCCGCGCCAACGAGTCGGATCCCTTGCGCGACTGGCTGATCGACGGCTGGGACGGCATGCTCGCCACGGTCCGCGCCGCGTTCGACGCGGGCGTCACGGTCCTCGCCGGAACCGACTGCCTCCCCTTCGGCAACGTGACCACCGAGATCGACTGGCTGCTCAAGGCGGGGCTGCCGCCCGAGGCCGCCGTCGGCGCCGCGTCCTGGACGGCGCGCGCCTGGCTGGGCGTACCCGGCCTCCGCGACGGGGCACCGGCCGACCTGGTGGTCTACGACGAGGACCCCACCGCCGACCCCGGCGTCCTGGCCCGCCCGAAGCGGATCATCCTGCGCGGCCAGGTGATCCGCTGAACGACCGTCCCGAGCTGGAGGTCTGCTCCTCCAGCACGCTCGTCCGTGGCCGAACGGCGTGCCGCTGTTCGGGTCGCCGGGCCAGTAGCCGCCGACCGCGAGGTTGAGGATGAGGAAGAACCGGTGGTTGAACGCCCAGGACTTCCCGCCGAGGCGTCCGAGAAGTTGGGGCCGGAGTACGCGGCGCCGATTCCGCCGGAACCGGAGTATCCGGGGCCGTGGATGGTGCCGTGCACCTTGGTCGGCTCGAAACCGACGTTCTCCATGATGTCGATCTCGTCGCGGTTCGGCCAGCCCACGCTGCCGATGTTGCTGCCCAGCATCCAGAAAGCGGGCCACATGCCCAGCCCGAGGTGTTCAGCCGCGCCGAGGTGTACTGACAGCGGCCGTACCAGCAGTTGTAGTTGGCGGGGTTCTCTTTCTTCGCCGTGATCACCAGATGGCCCTGGCCGTCGAGCGCGGCGTTGCCGTTGCCAGGGGTGTACGCACTGCCGCTCGTGATTGTTCACGTTGTCACCGGTCTCGTGCACCCACTTCGACCCGTCGACGCCGCTGCCCGCGACGCCGTTGAAGTCGTCCGTGAAACTGGCCAGCACGGTGTCGGTGCTGGGGGGTGCGAGCATGGCCGACCCGAGCAGGAGCAGCGCGGCGGGCGCGGAACGCCGTTTCAGCCATTGTTTTTAGCTGTGAAGAAAGGAGGGGCCGACGGGGAACGGTTGACAAGGGGTGCCCCGGTGATCGGGACACGGCGATCAGCCGATGGCGGCGAGCACGCCGTTGCGCGCGCCGACGATCAGCGCGCCGTCCCCGGTCAGCGCGGGATAACTGTCCACCGGGGCGCCCAGGTCGACGTCGAACAGGGGCCCGCCCCTGGCGTCGAAGCCGTGGACGTGACCGTTCTGCCCGGCCAGGTAGGCGTGATAGGTCCGGTCGACCACCGTCGAGCTCCAGATCTGTGCGCCGATCGGGCCGTAGGTGGCCGCTTCGGCGCCGGTGCGGACGTCGTAGACGTGGACCAGACCGGCGTGGTCGGCGACGTAGGCCAAGCCGGTGCTCGTCACCGAAGGGGACGAGTAGGTGATGATGCGCGGCGCTTGCCAGGCCGGGGTTCCGTCGCGGTGGTACGCCCATTCGCGGCCGCCGTTCGTCCCCAGGAGCACGGTCCCGTCGGGGGCGAGCCCGGCCGAGACCTCGACGATGTCGTCCGCGGGTTCGGCCCGCCACGCCACCGCGCCCGCGCTCCCCCGGTCGTCGATCGCGACCAGGGCGGAGTCGGCCGTCGTGTAGAGCCGCCCGGTGCCGTCGGTGACCACCGAACCGTAGGACACGTTGCCGGTGTCGAGCGTCCAGACGGCCTGGTGCCCCTGCCCGGAGACGTCGAGCGCGCTCACCGTTCCGGACTGGTCGCCGACGTAGACGCGTTTGCCGTCCTGGCTGATCGGTGACGTCGGCCTGCCCGGCAGGTCATGGGACCACAGGCGCGCGCCGGTGGGCGACAGCGCCACCAGCGCGCCGGACGTGGGCACCAGGATGATCCCGTCCGGCAGTACCAGCGGGGAAACCGAGAGGTCGCCGCCGCTCGGGCCGCCGGTGTCGAACGTCCACCGGTCGGCGCCGGTGGCGGGGTCGAGCGCGTGCAGGATGCCCGCGTTGGACGACGCGTAGATCGTGCCGTCCGCGGCGGTCACGGGCCCGGCGGTCGCGGCGCCTTCGAGAGTCCTTCGCCAGCGCAGTTTTCCCGTTCTGGGACCATCCACAGTAGACGATCCACTGTGGCGCGCGTCGTGCAGGGCCGAGGGCCAGGCCGACCAGCTCGCGGTCCCGGGCGGGGCGCCGGGTACCGCTTCGAGCGGCTTCGGGCCCGGCGCAGGAGCAGACGGGGCGGGCGGGGCCGAGGCACACGCCGCGGCGACCAGACAGGTCGAGATCGCTGCCAGTAAACGGCTTCGCAAAGGACTCACGCGATCAGCCGCCGGTTCCGGTATCCACCGGACGGACGTTACGGCGCGACGCGGCCCGTGTCCTATCCCGGCCGCACCCGGTAAGAAAGCCACAAGAATCGCGGCGTTCGGCGGTACCCAGGATCGTCCTTCGGTGGTGCGCCAGGGAAGGACGAGAAACAGTACTTATGGCCGGTTGTTGGGACGCAGGTCAGGGGGGACGCTGTCGATGGCTCCGACCGGCGGGGCCCAGGGAAGGACAACCCCATGAGATCGAGGGTACTTTCTGCTGCGCTCACCCTGGCCGTCAGCGCGCTGGGAGTGGTGCT
Source organism: Amycolatopsis sp. H20-H5 (assembly GCF_035828755.1). Lineage (NCBI taxonomy): Bacteria > Bacillati > Actinomycetota > Actinomycetes > Pseudonocardiales > Pseudonocardiaceae > Amycolatopsis > Amycolatopsis sp. H20-H5. The sequence continues at coordinate 7,668 of NZ_JAYMZS010000195.1, forward strand.
GTTCACGGCACCGGCGCAGGCCGCGGCCTGCGGCGACCAGCTCGTCGGCAACGGCGGCTTCGAAAGCGGCACCACCCCGTGGACCCAGACCACCGGCGTCATCTCCGCCGCCACCGCGGCACAGCCCGCACACGGCGGCAGCACGGACGCGTGGCTGGACGGCTACGGCAGCGCGCACACCGACACCTTGTCGCAAACGCTGACCCTGCCCGCCGGATGCGCTTCGGCGACGCTGACCTACTGGTCGCACATCGACACCTCGGAGACATCCACCACCGCCAAGTACGACACGCTGGTGGTGCAGGCCGGGACCGACACCTTGGCGAGCTACTCCAACCTCGACAAGAACACCGGCTACGCGCAGCGCACCGTCGACATGTCGCGCTACCTCGGGCAGACGGTGACGCTGAAGGTCACCGGCACCGAGGACTCGAGCCTCGCGACCAACTTCCTGCTCGACGACTTCTCACTGACGACGACCGGTTCCGGCAATTCGCAGAGCCCCGTCGTCACCGCGCCGGGCAACCAGTCGAGCACCACCGGCCAGGCGGTCTCCCTCCAGATCCAGGCGAGCGATCCGCAGGGCGACGCGCTCACCTACGCCGCGACGGGCCTGCCCGCCGGGCTGTCGATCAACGCCACCACCGGGAAGATCACCGGAACGCCCACCGCGGCGAGCACGTCTTCGGTGACGGTCACCGCGAAGGATCCGGGCGGTAACACCGGAACCGCCACCTTCACCTGGACGGTCACCGCCACCCCGGCCGACACCACCCGCACGCCGATCAACCCGGCGTACACGGTGAGCCTGAGCTCCAACGCCGCGGGCGACACCTGGACCGGCCACCAGTCGGTCAGCTTCACCAACGGTTCGCCGACCGCGCTGCCCGAGGTCTACCTGCGACTGTGGGACAACTACCACGGCAGCTGCCCGTCGACGCCGATCACCGTCACGAACGTCACCGGCGGCACAGCGTCCGCGCTCAGCGTCAACTGCACCGCGCTGAAGATCACCCTGCCCAGCCCGCTGGCGCAGAACCAGTCCGCCACCATCGGCTTCGACCTGAGCATCGTCGTGCCCAGCGGCGCCGACCGCTTCGGCCACGACGGCGCGTACAACATGATCGGCAACGCGCTGCCGATCCTCGCGGTGCGCGACGGCGCCGGCTGGCACCTCGACCCCTACACCAACAACGGGGAGTCGTTCTACTCGCTGATCAGCGACTTCGACGTGACGCTCGTGCACCCGAGCGGCCTGCTCACCCCGGCCACCGGCACGTCGACCGAGACGACCAGCGGGAGCACGACGACCACCCACGCCACCGCGGCCAAGGTGCGGGACTTCGCCTGGGGCGCCGGGCCGTTCGCCAAGATCTCGGCCACCTCGGCCAAGGGCTTCCGGGTGAACGTCTACTCCACCAACGGGATCTCGTCGAGCAGCGCCAGCTCGATGCTCAGCCTCGCCACCGACGCACTCGACGTGCACTCGGGCCGGTTCGGCGACTACCCGTACACCGAGATGGATGTCGTACTGGACAACAACTTCTGGTTCGGCGGGATGGAGTACCCGGGTTTCGTGCTCGACCTCGTGTCGACCACCGCGCTGCCGCACGAGCTGGCCCACCAGTGGTTCTACGGCATCGTGGGCGACGACGAGTACAACTCGCCGTGGCTGGACGAGAGCTTCACCGACTACGCCACCGACCTCTACCGCGGGGTCACCGGGAGCGGCTGCGGCATCACCTGGCAGTCGAGTGCCGAGAAGCTGACCAACTCGATGGCCTACTGGGACGCCCATTCGTCCCGGTACTCCACCGTGGTCTACAACTACGGCAAGTGCACCCTGCACGACCTGAGGCGCCTCATCGGTGACACGGCGATGGCCAACCTGCTCAAGACCTACGCCCAGTCGCACTGGTACGGCGTGTCGACCACGGCCGAGTTCAAGGCCGCGGCGCAGGCAGCCGCCGGTTCCACCGACCTGACCTCCTTCTGGACGTCACACCGCGTGGAAGGCTGACCCACCCACAAGTCCCTGAAGGCCACCTTCACGGCGTTTTACGCTGTGAAGGTGGCCTTCAGGGACCGCGGACCGGGAGTCCCGAGGTCTAGTACTACAGAGCTAGATCTTTGCGTGTCGGTTCGTGATATCGGCTGCTGGTTGTGCGAGTGTTTGCGTGTGACCATTCCTTCTGCTGGGCGGGCTGGCGTCGCGGGCGGTGCGACTCGGGAAGA
>NZ_JAYMZS010000196.1:0-9654 GCF_035828755.1 Amycolatopsis sp. H20-H5
ACACTGTTGAGTTCTCAAGCAACACACCGCAGATCGCGCCCCACCACGAGGCCTTACCTGAAGCGAATTGTTCCTAGCAGTTTGTGTTGGAACACCCACTCAACCAGCCGAAGCTGAGAGCTTGGTTTGTGTCCCGCGGCCACCCGGTTTCCCTGGCGACTTGCAGAACATTACATGACCTGAAATCCCCTCAAACAGGGGGGTAGCGGCTGTTACGCATTACCGGACGCCGCGGCCGCTGACCAGCGATGAAGCTGATCGGTGGCCAATAACCGGTGCCGTCAGGGCTGCAGCGACTGCGGGATCTCGCAAGCCGACGCGAGGATCCGCGTACCCGGAATCTCCAGGATCCAGGATCGCTCGTCTCGTCAGGGGTCGACGCCGACGCCGGGCGAGCGCTGTCGTCCACGAAAGACGAAAGGACGGTGGTCGGCTTCGGCGTGCACCGAAGCCGACCACCGTCCTTCAAGGACTGTTCGTCCTACCGCGAGGTTCAGCTGTGCTGGCCGGACCCGCCGTCGACGACGCCACCGGAGGCGCAGTTGGCGAGCTGGTCACTGCCGGCCTCGTGCTTGCCCGGCGACAGGATCGGGACGCCGATGCCGTTCGCGGAGTCGCGGATCGGGACCTGGACGCCGAGCACGTTGACGTCGTTGCCGCAGACGCCGAGGGTGCCGTTGACATTGTGCAGCACGTCGGTGTTGTTCAGGTTGAGCAGGCCGACCTGGCCGTCCTGGTTCCAGTCGTAGCCGTGGTCACCGTAGTCAGCGCCCTGCGCCGACGCGAGACCACCGAACATCACCATGCCGACGGCCGCGGTGCCAATGACAAAACCAAGCTTCTTCAACATGAATTACTCCTCAGCATCGGGGTTGCTATGACCACGCGGCTCGTCGAGACAAAGCCTGCGCCGGTTGGCCGCGTACGGCTCCACCGATCAGTGATCACTGACCCGAAGCTACCTGCAGTGCGCGGACAATTCCACTGCGTAACACCATCGTGTTAGGCCTTTTCTTTGTCGTGCGGTAGAAACGCAGGTCAGCGCGTTCCGCGGGGCGGGAATGGCTCCCTGATTGCCGGTGCGGGCGGGACACCAACCTTTCGGGGGGTTTGACCAATCCACCCGACCACCCTCCCCGAACCCCCAAGAATTCCCGAATAGTGCCCTGCCGGTGTCCGATGTGGACTCAGGTGTCGACAGCAGGGTCTGCGTCCTGCTCCGGGTCGTTGCCGAAGTAGCGGTAAAGCCCTCCGATTCCGGACCCTGGCGTATTGACGAGCCTGCACGTCCGGAATACGAAGTACTGGTGAGGCGCACCGCGCTTCGCGTGAGCATTTCCGGCCACTGGCCGCTGGTGGTCAGTGGCGCTGGATTGCCGTTATCGGCCGCGCAGGGAAATCGTCGCGACGTCCTCCAGCCGCACGGCACGCGGGCTCGACCGGTCGGCGATCAGCAGGAGTTCGTCCACCACCCATTCGGCCCGCAGTTCTGTGCCCGCCAGCTGAGCCGGGACGCGGCCACCCGCGAGGACGAGGTCGGTGTGGACCGGCTGAGGGTGGGTGACCGGCACGAGCGGCACGGTCGCGTCGAACACCGCCGCTGCGAGCTCTTCGAGGCCCTCGACCGGCGCCGAAAGTTGCTGCCCGCCATACCGGCGAACGATCGGCCCGAACGAGACCCGGAGCGGGACGGCGCCGTCGAGGTCGGCTTCCACCGCGTCCACGAGGAGCTGATGCAGCGCGCTCGGCACGTGGCCGAGCGGGCGGAGTTTCACGATCCATCGCCGCGGATCCGTCCATTGGACGTTCTCCAGCGGTGGCCGCGTCATGGCCGCGACCACAGCGGTCACCTCGGGCGGCAGACGGAGGGCGAAGGACAGGCGCATCGGCTCAGCCCTGCCCGCGCGGCCGGACCGGCGATGACAGTCGACGGGACCGGACGCGATTAGGGAGGCCTCGCCGGAAAAGCACCTGATCAGCCTAACGACGAGTTGTTCAGGTGACCACTGTGAAGATGCCACTGCCGCGGACCGCCCGGTGGCCGTCGGCCACGAGGAAGCAGTTCGCGAACACCGTGCGCCGGGACTGCCGCTGGACGTCGGCGCGCGCCTCGACCCACGAGCCGAGCGGCACCGGCTCGGCGAAGTCGAGCGTCAAGCCCGCGGTGACCAGGCGGGCACCCGGGCGCGCCACGGCTTTGACGCCCTGCGCGAGGACGAGGTCGACCAGGGTGGCCAGGAAACCGCCGTGCGCGGTCCCGCCGGTGTTGGCGTGCTGCTCGCCGACGACGGCGCCGAGCGTCGGCGGGCCCTCGCCGCGGCGTATCCACACCGGGCCGATCGCGGCCACGAACGGGCTGGAAGCGAACGGTTCGAACCCCGGCGGCACTTCCCCCACGTCTTTCCTCCTTCTCCCGTCTCAGGTTCTCCCGTCTCAGGTCGCGGACAGTCCGCACGAGGTCGGCTTCAGAAATGAGTCGACGAAGTGGCCGGGCGCTGAGCTTCAGGCCGCGGGCGCCAGCCGGACCCGCCTGTCCCGCGCGTAGGAAACCAGTTCACGTACTTCGTCGGTGGTGACGATCCGCACCGAGTTCTCCGCCAGTTCGGTGGCCGCCACCTGCAGCGACCAGGACCGCAGACCGGGCGCGGGCTCATGCCAGAACCACTGCCCCGCGATCAGCTCTTCGGCCGCCACGGTGAGTTCCTTCGTGACGGGCTCTCTCACGTTCATGCCTTGAGGCTAACGGGGACCACCGACAGAAAACTCACCAGCCGCCGGCAGCCCGGTCCCGGCTCGACGACGCGATCAGCGCCTGCTCGCGCGCCGAGCCGGTGAGGCGGCGTTCGAAGCTCACCCCGTGCAGGGCGATCGCGACCAGCAGGACCACCGCGGCCGCCGAAACCGCGGCCAGCACCAGCGCCGCGACGTACTGGGCGGACGCCGAGGTAGCCGTGCTCAGCACCGCGTAGTCGCCGAGCACGACGGCGACCGGGCCGAAGAGGCCGACCGAGACCGGCACCGCCGGGATCCGCTTCGCGCCGGAGCCGCGGCGGGCCATCAGCGCGGCTCCGGCGCAGGCCAAGGCCGCGACAAGCAGGCAGCCGCCGAGGGTGTCGCTGAGCCGGTGCCAACCCAGCGCGATGGTCGACGCGGCGACCCAGGCCACCACCGGCGCGCCCAGCAGCAGCACCGGGGTCCGGAACCGCCGCGGCAGCACCACGACCACGGCGAGCAGGATGGCCGTCGCCGCGCTGACGTGGCCGCTCGGGAAACTGTTGTGCCCGGCGACGGCCAGCCCGTCACGCCCGCCGGGCCTTTCCAGCACGTACAGCTTGAGCAGCTGGGCGGCCATCAGCGGGGCGGCCAGCACGACCAGCGCGGACACCCCGAGCGAAAACCGGCGGCGGACCAGCGCGATCAGGAGCACCCCGACGGCGACGACGGCGAGCAGGCCGACCATGTCGACCGCGCCCAGTGGGGCAGCCCAGTCCACTGTGGACCCGATGACGGACTGCGCGCTGTGCACCACGCCGTTCTCTGCCAGCCGCCCGCCGCCGGTGCGGACGAAGAGCAGGTACGCCGCCACAAAAGCCACCACGAAACCCGCCGAACTCGCCAGCAGCACCGCGGTGGAGGACGTGGCCTTGGCCACGAGCGCGTGCCGGGCGGTTCCGGTTCTGTTCGCCGAAGATGCTTCGAAGAGGATCACTGCCATGAACGCGAGTCTCACCGCCGTATTTGATGAACCCGTTGGGGAGATGTCACGGTTCTGTCACAGAACCTCCTCCGTTCGCCTCGTCACCTGCACTCGCCCGCGCTGAGGTCCGGCCGGGGTGAGAGGGCTTCATGCGCAAGCAGCGGGTCACGTTCGGTTCGGCCTTCAGGGTCCGCAGTTCCGCGCGCGGTGGACGGCCGAAGCTGTTCTCCACCGCCGGGCGACCGGCTGGCCAGGGTCGCCCTGTCGATCCTCGTCTACCCAGCGGACCTACGCGTGACGTCGCCCCGCGCTCGCCGGGGGGATCCTGCTGTCGGGCCTGGGCGGCCGGTACCCGCGGCGTTCGGTGCTGGTCGCCGCGGACATCGCCCGCGCGGCACTGCCGGGCATGCCGTTGTGGTCGCTGTGCGTCCTGGTCGCGGTCGCGACCCCGCTCAACGGCCCGTTCAAGGCGGCGCAGCAGGCCATGCTGCCGGACGTGCTGACCGGCGAGCGGTACACGGTCGGGATGGTGATCCGGCACATCACCATCCGGACGGCCCAGCTCGCCGGGTTCGCGGGCGGGGGGTGCTCGTCACCGCTCACGCCGTCGGCGGGGCTCGCGATCGACGCCGCCACCTCGGCGTCTCCGCGGCGCTGCTGTGGCGCGGGGTCCGCGCCGGTCGCCGACGTGTACTGCCTGCGGCGGCCGGGCCTGGCGGTCTCGACGCTCCTTGTTCGGGCTGTCCGGCATGGCCTGCTACATCCAGGGCAGGGCGTCGTTCGTCCGGCGACTCCCGGACGCACCGCGCGCGCGGCGCCGGGCCGCAGTCCACCGGCCCGACCCACCGTGCAGAGGCTCGGCGCGCTGCTGGCGGGCGTGCCCGCCGACCAGATCGGCCCGGCCCACACCATCGCTGTCGCCGGTCTCGCCGGAGCGGTCGTGGCCATTCCCATCGCGGTGGGGTGGAGCCGGGCGCGGCTGGCGCGTGCTCCGGTGGACGGGTGAAGTGAGTTCAGGATTCGCGATTACGCATAGCGTGACTCCTTCCCGGCATTGGTCCGATCAAGGGATAACTTTCAGGACTCGCGATTACGCATGGTTACTCCCTTTTCTTTTCGATCTTCACCGGCTACCAGCGATTCAGGATTCGCGGTTACGCATGGTGACGTCCCTCCCTTTCCTGCTCCAATCGTGTAGCGCCCGTCGATCCGGGCCGCCAGCTGTGATTGAGTGGATACGTTTCGGGCGAACAACCGACCACCCAGGGGGTGGGTCACTTGAGTATGAATGGCGCGGACGCGGCCGCCAGTGCCCCTGCGCGCCTTCATGCTGCGCTTTCGCCGCTCCGGTGGACGCTGTGGAAGCAGCGGCCGACGCTGATCCTGTACTGCCTGCTCGTCGAAACCGTCGCGCTGGCCGTGACCGCGGCCACGGCGATCGGGGTGCCCACCAGGCTCCGCGACCTCGTGTTCCTCGCCGTGCTGGCCTGCCTCGGCGTCCTGCAGGCGGAGCTGGGGCGGCAGGTCGAGCGGGTGCGACGGCTGGTGTCGGACACCCCGCACATCAACATGACCTCGGTCTGGACGTTCGCCGGGGTGCTGCTGCTGCCGCCCGCGCTCGTCGGGACGCTGGTCGCGATCCTCTACCTGCACCTGGCCACGCGCAGCCTCTACCGGATCCGCCGGGTGCCGCCGTTCCGCACCGTCCTGAACGCCACGCTCGTGATCGTGACCTGCTACGCCACGGATTTCGTGCTGGCACGAACCGGGATCACCAGCATGTACGCCGCGCTGGGCACCGGCTGGGCGGGCGTCGGCGCCATCGTGCTCGCGGTCGTCACCTACTTCGTGGTCGCCGCGGTGACCATCCTGCCCGCGCTGACCCTCACGAACCGCTCGTTCGCGGCGCTGTTCGGCGGCGCGGGCGACAACCTGCTCGAGGTCGCGACCCTGTGCCTGGGCATCCTGACCGCGCTCGCGCTGGCGACGCTGCCCGCGCTGGCGCTGGCCATCGTGCCGCCGCTGCTCATCCTGCACCGCGCGGTGCTCGTCAAACAGCTCGAGATCGCCGCGACCACGGACGAGAAGACGGGCCTGTTCAACACCACCGGCTGGCACACCCTCGCCACCCGCGAGCTGTCGCGCGCGCAGCGGCTGCCGCAGGCCACCTTCGGCGTGCTGATGGTCGACCTCGACCACTTCAAGCGGATCAACGACCGGCACGGCCACCTGGGCGGCGACACCGTGCTCAAGGCGGTGGCGACCACGCTGCGGGACGCCGTCCGCGACTACGACTCCGTCGGCCGCTTCGGCGGTGAGGAGTTCGTCGTCCTGCTGCCCGACATCCGCGAAATCGACGTGCTCACCGTGGCGGAACGCATTCGCGAGGCCATCGCGGGACTGACCGTGCGGATCACGGACGGCGAGTCCGCCAAGCTCATCGACGGCCTGTCCGCGTCCATCGGCGTCGCGACCTATCCCGACGCCGGGGCCGCGCTGGACCGGCTCCTGCAGGCAGCCGACAAAGCGCTTTACAGCGCCAAGAGCAGCGGCCGCAACAAGGTCGTCAGCATCATGGACGTCGCCTGACGCCGGTTCTCCCCTCGCCGGCGGACGTGGTCTCGCCGGGGACCGATCGCGATGCCAGACTTGACCCGCACGGCAGGTCACACCGAGCACGGGGGACGAGCACCGCGATGGCCATGGACACCGACCACGACGAACTGACCCCGCTGGGTGACGGGCCGGTCACCCGGATGCTGGCCGGGGTCCACCGGCCGACCGGGGAGTCGTACGCGCTCAAGGTGTACCCCGGCCGGGTGGACCGGCACACGAAGACGGAACTGAACCGCGAACTGAGCGCGCTGGCGTCACTGCGCGGCCACGACACGGTGCTGCTGCCCCTCGAGTACACCGAACTGGGCGACGGCCGGTTCGCGATGCGCCGCGAGCTGTGCGCGCAGTCCCTGCCCGGCCTGGTCGGTTCGGCGGGCCCGCTGTCGATCGCGGGCGCGCTGGCGCTCGGCGACGTGCTCGCGTCGACGTTGGTGGCCGCGCATCGGGCGGGGATCGTGCACGGGGGCGTCACGCCGGGGAACGTGCTGTTCCGCCGGTCCGGCGCGCCCGCGTTGTCCGACTTCGGGCTGGTGCTGCGCCAGACGTTCCTGCGCGCCCCGGAGCACGGCGTGGCCTTCCTGCCGCCGGAGACGGTGCGGGACGGCACCACCAGCGAACGCGCCGACCTGTACGGGCTCGGCGCCGTCCTCTACTACGCGCTGTCCGGCCGGTCGCCGCACCAAGGACGGACGGGCGAACAGCCCGGCGAGCTGACGCTGCGTGTGCTGAGCAGCAAAGCGCCCCCGCTCGACCGGCTCGACCTGCCCCGCGGCCTCGGCCACCTGGTGTCCTCACTGCTCGAGAACAACCCGGACGCCCGTCCCCTCGACGCCGCCGCGGTCGCCGCCCGGCTGGGCGCCTTGCGGGGCCCCGGCGCGTCGGGGCCCGTCCGCCAGGACAGCCGGACCCCCCTGTTCCCGGCCAACCTCGGCGACCCGATCGCGTACTACGGGCCGAAGACGAAGCCGCGCAGCCGGACCAAAACCGGGCTGCTCATCGGGGCCGCGGGCGGACTGGTGGTGCTCGTCCTGGTGGCGGTGCTGCTCCTGCGCAACCAGCCCGCCGAGCTCCCCGGTTCCTCCTCGCCCGCCCAGCCCGGCGCGCCGGCGTCGTCCACCCGGCCGGTTCCGACGACGGCACCGGACAAGGTCGGCCGGCTCGACCTCGACGACCCCGTCGACCACGGCGACTACGTCGCACTGTCGTGGCACAGCCCGGTGCCTTCGCTGTACTACGTGCTGTTCGTGTTCCCCGAGGGCAAGGAGGATCAGTCGATCTCCGTGCAGCAGAACACCACGTACGAGGTTCAGGTCGCCCCCGCGCCCGCCCGATACTGCTTCCAGATCAAGGGCACCAACGGCGCCGACCTTTACCGGAGCCTGAGCAAACCCCTCCGCGGCGCGACCTGCCCCTGAAGGCCACCTTCACGGCGTTAGACGCCCTCAGGCCCGTCGCCGACGAGGCGACGGGCCTTTGGGGACACAGTGGCCTTCAGGGGCAACGGGTTCGTGCTCAGCGGCGGCGAGGGGCCAGGTTTCGGAGCGTGACGGCGGCGCGTAAGCGGGTGCGCCAGCCGCGCGCGGCCAGGCCGCGGCGCACGACGCGTACGGCGGCCCAGGCGTCACGGCCGGGCTGCTCACCCATCGCCGCGCCGGACCACAATGCCAAGTCCACTGTGGACGCCAGCGCGCGCAGCCCGTCCGCCGTGCCGGGGCCGCCGACGCCTGCCGAGGCGGTCGCCAGGTCACGGACGGTCATCCCCGCGGAGACCCCGATCCCGTGTGCGCGCAACCGGTCGCGGGCCTCTTCCCACGCGCCGATCACCGCGCCCGCACCGGTTCTGCGCCGACGTCGCCACGCGCGCCAAGAGGTGAGCGCCGGGACCCCGCCGAGCCAGGCGAGCAGGAGCAAACCCGCGACGCCCGCGAGCGGGCCCAGCGGAATCGCGCCGAAACCGCCTCCGCCGTCGCCGCCGGAAGCCTGGGCCGCGGGCGCCACCGGCGGGTCGGGCAGGTTCTGCGTCTTGGGCAGCTCGGCGCGGGCCCGGTCGGCCGCCGCGGCCAGCCCCGCGCCGGGACCCGCCGCGGTCGCCTCGCCACTCGGGTTGAGCTTCACCCAGCCGACGTCGGCGACCGCCACCTCGGGCCAGGCCATCACATCCTTGTTGACCACGGTGTAGGGCTGGCCGGGCACTCGGCCCGCGGGCGAGCGGAACCCGACCACGAGGCGGGCCGGAATGCCGAGAAGCCTTGCCAGCGCGACATAAGCCGCGGCGAACTGCTCGCTGGTGCCCCGCTTGTCACGCTGCAGGAAGTCGGCCAGCTTGGGCCAGGCGTGCCCGGTCGGCAGCGGGTCAACGGTCGCCAGCTTGTAGTTGACGCGCAGGAACGTCTCCAGCGCCAGCGCCGTGTCGAAGGAAGGCCGTTTCCCCTGCACCGCCCGCTTGGCGAGATCGTTCATGCCGTCGGGCACCTCGCCGACCCCGCCGAGGCGCTCCAGCGCGTTTTCGTCGATCGGGTACCCCTGCAGCGACTTGGCCCCGGGCTCCGGCTCCCACCAGTGCAAGGTGTACCGGGTGGTGCTGCCGGGGCCGTTCGCCAGCAGCGTCCCCTGCTGCTCCTCGATCAGCGGGTCGGTCCCGGTGACCCCGGCGGGCCAGGTCTGGCTCGGCAGCCACGGGCCGTCCAGCTTGAGCGGCGTGATCTCGGCGGAGCGGGCCTGCACCCCGACGGTCACCGCGGGGCCCGGCAGCAGCTCGGCGCCGAGCCGCCGCGCCTGCCCGGCGGAGGTCCAGTTGACCCCGTCAAAGGTGTCGAGCACGGCCAGCGGCCAGCGGTCGACGTCCTCGCCGCCGCCCCGCACCTCGAACACCGCGGTTCCCGGATGCCGGAGGCGGTCGGCGATCTGGTCCAGCGGGCTGATCACCTTGGTCTCGGCCAGCGGGGTGGCCTGGCCGTTCTTGAGCGAGTACACCGGCGGGACGGCGGGCGCGAGCAGGCCCGCCACCAGCGCGCAAACGACCGCGAGCACGACCATCGGCCCCGCCTTCGGCAGCACCGAGGTGACCCACCGCCGTCGCGACCCGGCCGGGTCGGTGACCCGATCCGCCCTGGTGACGGCCAGCAGCGTCCCGGCCGTCGCGGCGTAGGCGAGCACGGCGAGCACCGCGCCGAACCCGGACAACGCGGCGTAGCACTGGCTGAGCACCACGACCGCGAACCCGGGGGCGAGCGCCACCAGCGAATTGCGGAGCCGCTGCAGCAGCTCGATCCCCAATACCCCGGCGAGCAGCACCAGCAGCGGCACGAAGCGCAGGACGGTGGCCTCGGGCGGCGCGGGCC
>NZ_JAYMZS010000197.1:0-9616 GCF_035828755.1 Amycolatopsis sp. H20-H5
CCAGGCCCAGGCCGCCCACCAGGCTCACGAAACACCCACCGCGCTGTCGTATGCCACGTCGGAAAGAACCCCAAAACGGACACAAGAGCCACAAACGCAACGAACCAAACAGGTTAAACAACAAGCTCAGAGCAGCGCCGGGTTCACCGCGGCGGCCATCGCGCGGTAGCCCGCGTCGCCGGGATGCAGGTGATCGCCGGAATCGAACTCCGGGCGCATCCGCAAGGGGTCGTGCGGGTCGCGGAGGGCGGCGTCGAAATCGATCACCCCGTCGAACAGGCCACCCGTCCGGATGAACCGGTTCACCGCGAGACGCGTCGCTTCGAGGGTGGCGTCGTAGACCTGCCAGCCCTTGAACGGGGTGATCGTGGCGCCGAGCACCCGGATGCCCTCGGCGTGTGCCTTGGCGACGAGCTGCTGATACGCGGCGATGATCGTGGCCGGGTCGGTCTGGTGCGGGTTCTGCTGGATGTCGTTGATGCCCTCCAGCACGATCAGCGTCCGCGGCGCGGTGCGCGTGAGGACGTCGTCGTTGAACCGGGTGAGCGCGGGACGGCCGGCGCCGTCGGCGAAGCCGAGCAGCAGGCGGTTCGCGCTGATCCCGGCGTTGAGCACGCCGTGGCGGAGCCCGCGCGGCAGCTGCTTGAGCCGGTCGGCGAGGTAGTCGGGCCAGCGGTGGTCCACGCCAGGGGTGGAGGCGTAGCCGTCGGTGATGGAGTCGCCGAGCGCGACGACCGTGCCGTTCGCGCCGGACCCGTGGACGTCGACCTCGCTGACGTAGTGCCAGACCGAGGTCCGCTCGCCGTACGCCGCGCCGGAGGTGTCGAGCGCGTGGTCGCCGTCGCGGGTGAAGAACGACGTCTGGGTGGCGAGCGGGTGGTGGGTCACCGGCCCGGACGGCGTCGGGGTGTACGTCGTGACGAGCAGGTCGCCGTCCTCCGGCACGTCGAGTGCGACGGCGTCACTCTGCACCTCGGCGCCGGCGGGGATCGTCACCGACGAACGCCCGCCGAACCTGAGCTCCCGCACGGTTCCCTGGACCGCGTCGGCCGTCCCGGATTTCGCCCCGACGGCGACGGAAGCGTGCCCGAGCACCAGTGGCGAGGCGCCGAACTGGTTGGACAACCGGACCCGCGCCGAGGACCCGCCGACACTGGTATGGACCACGTTGCGAATGGAGTAGTTCGGATAGCCGCCCTCGGTACCGGGAACCGGGCCCGCGGGCGAAGCACCCCAGGTCCCCACCCAGCCACCGGCCGGGAACGCGCTTTCCGGCAGCGCCGTACTCGTCGGCTGGGGACTTGCTTGGGAGGCTGTCGCGAACAGGAACACCGCACTCGCGGCGACCGCGACGACTCGAACCTTGCCGATCATCAGTGATCCTCCCCGCGCCGGGAAATTCCGACTATAAGCGGGAAAGGAGAGAAGATCACCGAATCTGTCCTGTTGTCAGAACCGGGTTCCTTGCCCGCGTGGCGGGCGTGCACGACCGCGCCGGGAGTCTTCTGCCGGAATCCGGCGCGCGGACGCTAGGCTTGAGCCTGGTTGAGCACACAGCCACGCTGCTCTAGTTCGTGAAATGCGCCGAAGTTCGCATCACCTGGGGAAAGGCTGAGCACCCTGACCAACGCATCACTCCGGGGTGACGTCGCGACGCCCGCGGACGAGCTGCCGCCTGCCGAGCCCCGGCTCCGGGTGCTGCTCATCGAGGACGACGACGGTGACGCGTTGCTCGTCGAGGAGATGCTCGCCGACGCGCACACCCCGGCGATCCTCGATCGGGTGACCACCATGGCGGCCGCGGTGCACGGTCCGATCCTCGCCGACTGCGTCCTGCTCGACCTCCAGCTGCCCGACGCGATGGGGCTGGCCGGGCTCACCCGGCTGCGCCAGCACGCACCCGGCACCGCGATCGTGGTGCTGACCGGCCAGAACGACAAGCACACCGGGGTCGCGGCGGTCGCCTCCGGCGCGCAGGACTACCTGGTCAAAGACGAGGTTGACGGCCCGCTGCTGGGCAAGGCGCTGCGTTACGCCTGGGAACGCAAACACGCCGAGCAGGTCGAACAGCAGCTGCTTCAGCAGCAGTTGCAGGCCAGCGAGAACAGCAGGCTCCAGCGCGGGCTGCTGCCCACCCCGCTGCTGCGCGACCCGAGCCTCGCGCTGGCGACGCAGTACCGGCCTGGACGCAACGGCTCGCTGCTCGGCGGCGACTTCTACGACGCGGTCGAGCTGGCGGACGGCACCGTCCAGGCGATCATCGGCGACGTCTGCGGGCACGGCCCGGACGAGGCCGCCCTCGGCGTCGCGCTGCGCATCGCCTGGCGCGCGCTCGTGCTGGCCGGGCTGCCGATGGCCGAGGTGCTGACCACGGTCGAACGAGTGCTCGTGCACGAACGCATCCAGCCGCTGTTCGCCACCCTGTGCATGATCACCATCGAGCCGGGCCGCCGCGCGCTGCGGATGTGCCTCGCCGGGCACCCGCCCCCGCTGCTACTCACCGGCGACACCGGCGACCTGCTGCCCAACGACCGGCTCGGCGTCCCGCTCGGCATCGTCACCGGCGCTCGCTGGGAGGAGAGGGAGGTGCCGCTGGAGCCGGGCTGGTCGGTGCTGCTCTACACCGACGGCGTGTTCGAGGGCCGCGTCGGCGACGGGCCGGAGCGGCTCGGCCACGAGCACATCGGGGAGCTGGTCCTGGAAATCCTGCGCGAGCAAGGGGAACCGCCGGACCGCAGCGCAGCCCTCGCCGAGCTGATCAGCCGGGTGGAGCGGCTCAACCGCGGCCCGCTCGACGACGACGTCGCACTGGCGATGCTGACGCACACCGCGCGGGAGACCGGCGCGTGACCCGCCGATCGGACACCCGCTGGCCGATCCGGCGGTGGGCCGCGCTGCTCGGGCTGGTCGAGGTGGCTTTGCTGCTGGCCGCGCTGGCCGGCGGCGGGATCGCGCTGTCGAACCTCACCGAAGCCCGGGCGGACCTGCTCGACCGGACCGGCCCGGAACTGTTGCAGGCCAACGCCTTGTCCGCGGCGTTGCTGAACCAGGAGACCGGCATCCGGGGGTATCTGCTCACCCGGCAGGCCGATTTCCTGACCCCGTACCAGGACGGCAGGCAGCAGCAGGCGCAGGCCGTGGCGGAGCTGCGACGGCTCGGCGCGGCGTCCGATACCGAGACGGGGGCCGACCTCGGCCGGGTGCTCGTCGCGATCGACTCTTGGCAGCGGGTCGCCGCCGCGCCGACCATGCCCGGCGCGGCCCCGCCGACCCCCGGCCACGTCGATCGCGGCCGGACGCAGTTCGACGACGTGCGCTCCTCGCTGGGCGTCCTGCAGGCCCACCTCGGCGTCGCGAGGGACGCGGGCCGCGCGAGCCTGAGCGCGGCCAGCACGTTCCTGACGACCATGCTGGTCAGCATCGCGGGACTGGTGTTGCTCCTGTTCGCGCTGCTCTACTTCGGTTTCCGGCGGGCGATCACCATCCCGATCACCCGGCTGGCCGAGGAGGTCCGGCAGGTGGCGGACCACGACATCCACCGCCCTGTGCGGGGCAGCGGGCCACGCGAGCTCGTCCAGCTCGCCGACGACGTCGAAGCCATGCGGCAGCGCATCGTCGACGAGGTGAGCGAGCTGGAACGGGCCCACGCGCTGCTCGACACCCGCACCCACGCGCTGGAGCGGTCCAATTCGGACCTCGAGCAGTTCGCCTACGTGGCTTCGCACGATCTACAGGAGCCGCTGCGGAAGGTCGCCAGCTTCTGCCAGCTCCTGCAACGCCGCTACCAGGGGCACCTCGACGAGCGCGGCGACCAGTACATCGAGTTCGCCGTCGACGGCGCGAAGCGAATGCAGATCCTCATCAACGACCTGCTGTCGTTCTCCCGCGTCGGCCGCCGGCCGGGCGAGCCCGTCGTCCTCGACACCGGCAAGCTGCTCGCCGACGCGCTCGGCAACCTCGAACCGGTGATCGCCGAGACCGGCGCCGTATTCACCCACGGCGAGCTGCCCGAGGTGCTCGGCGAGTCCTCGCTGCTGACCGCGGTCTTCCAGAACCTGGTCAACAACGCGCTGAAGTTCCACGGCGAGCAGCCGCCCGAGGTGCACGTCGACGCGGTGCGAGAAGACGCGAACTGGGTCTTTTCGGTGACGGACAACGGGATCGGCATCGAAACCGAGTACGCGGAACGGATCTTCGTGATCTTCCAGCGGCTGCACGGCAGGAGCACCTACCCGGGCACCGGGATCGGGCTGGCGATGTGCCGCAAGATCGTCGAACACCACGGCGGGCGGATCTGGCTCGACACGACCTCGGAACGCGGCACCCGCTTCCGTTTCACCCTTCCGGCGACACTCGAGCCCGCCAGGGCGGACACTGAAGCCATCGACCGACAAGAACCCAGCCAAGAGACCGAGGACGCATGACCGAGGCACTGGCCCCCATCGACATCCTGCTCGTCGAGGACGACCCCGGCGACGTGCTGATGACGCAGGAGGCGTTCGAGCACCACAAGATCCGCAACTCGCTGTCCGTGGTCGCCGACGGGGTCGAGGCGCTGCAGTACCTCCGCCGCGAACCCCCGTACGAGAACGCGACGCGGCCGGGGCTGATCCTGCTGGACCTCAACCTGCCCCGCAAGGACGGCCGCGAGGTGCTCGCCGAGGTCAAGAACGCGCCGGAGCTGCGCAGCATCCCGGTCGTCGTGCTGACCACCTCGGAGGCGGAAGAGGACATTCTGCGCAGTTACGACCTGCACGCCAACGCCTACGTCACCAAGCCCGTCGACTTCGACCGCTTCGTGGAAGTGGTCCGCCAGATCGACGACTTCTTCGTCACCGTGGTCAAACTTCCACGATGATGGCGAACACCCCGCCGATCCGGCACCATTGGTCGCTGTGACGTCTTCCAGAGATGTTCCCCCGGCCCACGAGACCGAGCCGCGCGAAACCGGCGACCTGCTGGTCACGGTGAACTGGCGGGATCGGGCCGCCGTGCTGAGTGTGACCGGTGAGATCGATCTGCTCACCGCGCCCGAGTTCGAGGACATCGTCAGCGGGATCGTCCGGGAAGGCCCCGCGCTGCTCGTGGTCGACCTGCGTAAAGTCTCGTTCCTCAGCTCCGCCGGGCTGCAGGTCCTCGCCGCGACACACCAGCGGCTGGGTGACCGGCGCCTGCGGGTGGTCTCGGACGCGGCGGTCACGACCCGCCCCTTCACGACCACCGGACTCGACGAATGGATCGGCCTGTTCCCTTCGCTCGAGAAAGCACTGACAGCGCCCAGCGGTGAAGGGGGGAAAGCTCCGTGAAAGCAGACCCGTTGCACTGCCACGGGGTGGAAGCCCTCCCCGAAGCGCTCCGGACACTGCGGCACACACTCACCGCGTGGGCGCTGGAAGCCGGCATCGAACCGGACCGCGCACAGGACATCTCGCTCGCCAGCTACGAAGCCCTCGCCAACGTCGCCGATCACGCCTACAACGGTACCGGCGCGGGTGTGGTCGACCTCGACGCCGTCCGCCACCCCGATCGGGTGGAGGTCGTCATCACCGACCACGGCCGCTGGCGGGCCCCGGTACACGACCCGAGCCCGGTGTCCCTGCGTGGCCGCGGCCTGCTGCTCCTGCGCGCGAGCGCCGACGAAGCGGACATCACCGCAGGCGACGACGGCACCGTGGTCACCCTGCGCTGGGACCTCGCCGGTGACCTGCCGGTCACTCGCTGAGCCGGGTCACCGCCCTGGCCTGCCGCCGATCCGGCTGGCGCTGGCCACGAACTGCAGCGCCACCTCACGCAGCTTCACGTTGTCGCGCTGCGATCTCGCCACCAGCACATCGAAGGCCTGCTCCGCGGTCAGCCCGCGCGCGGCCATCAGGATCCCCTTGGCCTGCTCGATGACCGAGCGCGATTCCATCGCCCGTCTCAACTGTTCGACCTGTTCCTGGGCCTGCAGACGGCTTCGGGTACTGCGCACGATGGCTTCGGCGAGCACCCGGTAGAGATCGAGGAACTTCGCGTCCAGCTCGTGGAAACCGTGCTCCTGGAAGCCGAACAGGTTCAGCGCGCCGGACACGCCGGGGTCGATCGTCAGCGGCGCCGCCAGGTAGCTGCGAATGCCGAGCTCACGGGCCGAGGCGGTGAACTCGGGCCACAGCCGGGCGGAGGTCTCCACCGCGACCCGGACCACCTCGCCGGTCGCCATGGCCCGCAGGCACGGGCCGTCGCCGATGCGGTACTGCTCGGTGTCGAGCCGCACGACCCGGGGGTCGGTGCTGGCCGCGGTCTCCGCCCCGTCCTTGCGCGACAGGGTCACACTGGCCATGTCCGCGCCGGGAACGGCCTTGATCACCTGCTCGCAGACCGCCTGCAGAATGGCGTCGAGGTCCTGTTCCCTGGACAGGGTGGAGGCCAGCGCTTCGAGGGCACCGGTCACCTCGTCGAGCTGCTCGGCCCACTGCTCGAGGCGGTCGGTCATCAGGCGGCCCTTCCCGGAATTTCGCGCAGGGACGTGGCTCGCCGCAACAGACCCGATCCTGGTGGCGGCGACCACAAATGGTGGCCGCTGCTGCTCAACGGACCGGACCTCGAATCCTAGGCCCACCTCCGTTTCGTGATCACCACGGGACGGGCGAAAACCGGTCAACGGCCTCGCACGCGCTGCCCGAGCTCGACCATCAGGTCCGCCGCCACCTCGCGCAGCAGCTCCGCGAAGACCTGAACATGCGGTACGGCTCCGGCGCGTGCCCTGGTAGCGAGCGCCACCACCCGCGGCGCCGGGTGCTCGCCGAGGATCCGCACCAGCGCGACGTCCGCCCGCACAGCGGTGGCCGCGATCCCCGGCACCAGCGTCACCCCGGGCCCGGCCGCCACCAGCCCGGTTTCCGCCGCGTCCGCGCCCCAGGCCGTCCGCACCACCGCCCCAACCAAGGTCGCGCCACCCGGACGTCGGCTGACCCCATCGATCCGACTGCCCCTGAAGGCCACCATCACGGCGTCTAACGCCGTCATGGTGGCCTTCAGGGGCACGGCTCTTGCACCGCCTCGATCGCCGGGCTCGCCACGCTCGTCTGCTCTGAAGTCCCTGAAGGCCACCATGAGGGCGTCTAAGTCCCTCATGGTGGCCTTCAGCGCACACTGTAATCGGACAAGTCGGCATCAAGCGGACTAAGTGCGGCAACCTTGTCCTTTGTGGACGGGAGGTGCGCCTGGGTGACCCTTCGCTTGTGCCCCTGGAGGAACCGTGCAGTGGAGTTGTAGTCGAACAGCGCCCACGCACCTTACTGATCGATCTCCGCCAGCACCCGACCGAGAAACCACCAGTCACCCAACAGCGCAAAGCCACCCACCCCGGTCCCCGCTATCAGTAAAACCGCAACAACAAACGAAAAGGATCAACCACGGAACTCACCAACATGCTCAACCGCCCACGAAAGAAAACTACGAGCCTCAAGACCAGTGACATCCCGAACAGTCGTAGTAGTGGTCAGCAAAGGCCGAGCAACCATCTCGGCATAGGCATCCAGCAGTACATCCACAAAAGACAGCGGGAAGCCGTCAACAAGCAGCTGCCGCCGAGACTCCGCTCGAGAGACCTCCAGCCACCGCACCGGGCGGCCAAGCGCCTCACCGACGACCGCCACCTGGTCAGCCTGGCTGAGCGCCGCAGGACCGGTCAGGTGGTACCTCGCGCCGTGGTGACCGTCCGAGGTCAGCGCGCGCACGGCCACCTCGGCCAGGTCCCGCTCATGCAGCAACGGTGCCGCGACCGTGCCGTATGCCCCGCGTACGACGTCGCCGCGGCGGATCTGCGGCGCCCACCATCGGGTGTTGGCGGCGAACGCGCTGGGCCGCAGGACCGTCCACTCCCGCACTGAACGGGCGATCGCCTGCTCGACGACGGCGTGGGTGCAGCCGACGAGGTCGGCGGGCTCGAGACCGTCCTGGACCGCGCCGGAGGACAGGAAGACGACGCGCCGGACGCGCTCGCCGAGCAGGTCCACCAGCACTGCCGCGGTGTCTGCGGTGTGCAGCGGCCACATCAGGAACGCCGCGTCGACCCCGTCCGCGGCCGCGGCCAGGGTGTGCGGGACGTGGAAGTCGCCGCGTACGGCCTCGCCCGGCCAGGCAGCCGGGTCCCGGGTGAACGCGCGGACGAGGTGCCCGTCCTCCCGCAGCCTCGCCGCCACCTGCCCGCCGACGTTGCCGGTCGCGCCGGTGACCAGGATCTTGAGTCGCTCTGCCATCTCGTTCCCTCCACGGATCGGTCGGGCAAGCGTCGTCGTGCCTCGTCCAGGGCCACCAGCTATCAGGGAACAGGCGGTGTTTTCCTGCGTGGAATAGGCTCAGGAGATGGAATCCGTCACGCTGGACCAGGTCGATCACGGTCTGGTGCACGCGCTGCGGCTCGATGGCAGGGCGTCGTTCGCCCGGATCGGCGAGGTGCTGGGCGTCTCCGAAAACACCGTCGCGCGGCGATACCGGCGGTTGCGCTCTGCGGGATTGCTCCGGGTGACCGGCGGCGTCGACGGCGCGCGGCTCGGCTACCAGTCGTGGACCGTCCGGCTGCGGTGCACGCCGGACGCGGGCGTCGCGCTCGCCACCGCACTGGCCCGGCGGCCCGACACATACTGGGTGCACCTGCTTTCGGGCGGCACCGAGATCTCGTGCTTCACGCAGGCACGCAGCACGGACGAACTGCTGCTGGACAAACTTCCGCGCACCGGGCGCCTGCTGTCCATGACCGCGCAGTCAATCCTGCGCGGATTCGCGCTGCCGAGCGGATGGCCGGGCGGCTCGCCGTTCACCGGGGAGCAGATCGCCCGGCTCAAACCCGCGGACCCCGAACCCGGCGACCGGCCGGTCGTTCTCACCGGCGGTGACCACGCACTGCTCGGGATCCTCGCCAAAGATGGGCGGACGGGCTACAACGAGCTCGCGGCGGCGACGGGCTGGTCCGAGTCGACGGCCAAACGCCGGGTCGAGCAGCTGCGCGGGCTCGGGGTGCTGGTGTACGAGGTCGAGATCTCCGCCGGAACGCTCGGTTACCAGGCCGAGGCCCGGCTGTGGATGTCCATGCGGCCCGCCGGGCTGGTCGCCGCCGCGACCGAGCTGGCCAGTCATCCGGAAGTCACGTTCGCCGCCGTCACCACCGGTCCGACGAACCTGCTGGCCGCGGT
Organism: Amycolatopsis sp. H20-H5; assembly: GCF_035828755.1. NCBI lineage: Bacteria > Bacillati > Actinomycetota > Actinomycetes > Pseudonocardiales > Pseudonocardiaceae > Amycolatopsis > Amycolatopsis sp. H20-H5. The sequence continues at coordinate 9,174 of NZ_JAYMZS010000197.1, forward strand.
CGCCTGCCGGACCACCGCCGAGCTCTACGCCTACCTCACCGAGCGGGTCGCCGCCCTCAACGACGTGCACACGCTGGAAACCGCGCCGGTGCTCCGGACGGTCAAACGCTCCGGCGCTATCCTGCCTCGCTGAATTCGTCCATACCCGGCGGTAAACTCAGCGTGAAATTGACAAATCCTGACTCGGCTTTCTATCAGGAACCGCAGGAAATGCCGAGCTCGCAAGAGTTTTCTCCGCACAGTGGACCGAATTTTGTGGTTATCGGTTAGCATTCGCCCGGGGCTTGACCAACGCTTTGCCGAAGATCGAGTAATTGGGGAGAGCACATGCCGAAGCAGCGCCACCGAGCGAAAACCAGGCGAACGGTCCGGCAACGGACCGCCGTCGCACTCGCGGGCAGCGCACTGGCAGTACTACCCACCCTCACCACCACCGCCATCCC
>NZ_JAYMZS010000198.1:0-9564 GCF_035828755.1 Amycolatopsis sp. H20-H5
CGCACGACACGAGGTTCTCGTCATCGAACGTGGCGGCGCCGCGCCGCCAGTTGTGGGACAATTTCACTGAAAGTGTCCTTCCGATCCGCACTGATCAGGTCCTCAACACACCCGATTGTTGCAGGTCGAAGGACACTTTCCTCATATCCACGCCGGTCACAAACCCCACCAATCCACGGATCCAGGCTAAGGCGATAGTGCCTTTGGCCAGACGTTGATCGAGAAGGACTTGTCGGGTTGTCGATGTGCTCGACGACCCTGCCCTTGGAGGCGCCCGGGGTCCGGTCCAGGCGCGTCTGGCAGTCGTTGATGGCTGCGTAGTTGTTCGGCCTCGTAGCGCACCCCTGCTGCCGCGGACCACGGGGTTGGTGGCCGCCCAGCCGAGGTCGGCCACGTCACGTCCCTGGTCAGTTCCTTTCCCTTTACTCACTCCCAATGAGGATGCGAGGCATATCGCAGCAGGGACGGAATCGTGCCAGGTAGGCAAGGGTGGGGCCTCGTCGCGCTTCGAGGTGCAGGCCGCAGGCGTCGGCGTAGGCGCGCGGTGTGCTGAACGGAATCCAGTGCCGGTCGAAGAATTCGCCCACCACGAGCCGTCCTGGGGGCGAGCACTGCAAGTTCGTGCCGTGCATCTGATGTTTGCCCGAGTAGAAGGGCCGGTTCGCGGCGACGCGGTCGATAGGGACCAGGGTGCCGTCGACGATCACGTAGGCCATCCCCTCGCGTGCGGCTTTACGCAGGCAGCTCGTAGCTTGGATGCCCGCTCGGCCAGCAGCTCGACAGGTTCGTTCACATACCGCCAGCACGTCGTGGTCGATACCCCGAATCCCGCGCCGACCTCGGAAAACGGCTCACCCTTGCGCAGATGCACCAGCACCAGCACCAGCAGAGCCTGCTGTCCAGGGTCGAGCTTGCGCCACGGTGAACCCCACCGCCGACGATGGGCGCGCACCAGACCCGACACGACGGTCAAGGTCTGACGTGACAACGGGAGCGCGGCACGGTAGAACACATACGAAGCCCTTGCCTAGGATCTGGTCTTGGTCGATCACCGTCCTACCAAGGGCTTCGCTCTGTTTCCAACACCGACACGCTGATGATCAGACGGGCAGCAACCGCAAGCCCTTACCTGCCAACACGCCAGACGACGATGAAAAAGGTCCACTGTGGCGCGTGGACCACATCGACGCCGATCTTCACGAGGCCGGCCACGCCCCCGCCGCGGCCGTCATCCGATCGAGGTATCTCGCCGGGGCACACCGCGCCGATCCCGCGTCCGCGCACAGACCGCTGGCAGCATGGAGGGTTCCTACAGCGAAGAGGTGACGACGACGATGACCCGGCCGACGCTGCGTATCGCGTGCTGCCTATGCGACGAGCCCATCCCCAGGGGCTCCGACATCTACGCCCTGGGCAAGGAATGGCAGCGGCGATTCCCGGCAATGGTCGGGATCCTCGCCTGCGGCCAGTGCGCCCTGTCCCGCAACGTCTGCCACTGTCGCGGTCCGGGTGGCACGCGCGTCGCCGGTCACCACCCGGCGACCCATACGATCGATTGCCGCTCCTGCGGGGACCACATCGAGGGCTACGGCACCCACCCCGCCATGGTCGTCACCCAGCCCGTCTCGGCCCTGCAGCAGGGCGCCGAGGAGTACCTGCGGCACGTGCTCGACCGCCCCGGCGGGGTCAGTGCCGACATCGCCCAGGCGATCCAGGATGCCTTCGACCGACGCGCTGAGCCGTACCTACACTGGCTCGAACACCGCATCGACAGTGAGAACTGGTCACACCATCGGTCGACCTAGTATTGACATACCTGAGTGGTCTGTCGGTGGTCGGCCGTGTCCGCACGTTTCTGTTCGCTCGGCGGTGCCCTCCACGTCGCATTCGGCTCGGAGCGCCGGTTGTCACGGATATGTTCGCGCCGTGTCCCACAGTGGATTGACGCCGGTGCGGCGCTGGTCCGTGGTCGCGAGCAGGTGTTCGATGGCGTGGACTGCGCGTGGTGCGGCGTTGCCGTCGCCGTACGGGTTCGCCGGGGCAGGGTCATTGCGGGCGTTGGTTAACAAGCGTTGTGCGGCGGCGACGATTCGATCGGTCGTGGTTCCGACGAGAGTGGCATGGCCGGTGTGCAGCCCCTCGGTGCGTTCTGTGGTGTCCCGTGCGACCAGGACCGGTACGCCGAAGGTCGGCGCTTCCTCTTGTATGCCACCGGAATCGGTCAGGACCAGGCTCGCTCGCCGCAGTGCGCGGATGAGGTCGGGGTAGTCCAGCGGTGGCGTGAGGTGGACCCTCGGTGTGCTGTCGAGATGATGGTGCACCTGACGGGCGACGAGTGGATTGGGGTGCACGGGCAGCAGGACGTGCAGGTCGGGATGGTGCTGGATGAGGTGGCGCACCGCGAGCAGCGCGCGGTCCAGCGGCGCGCCCCAGGATTCGCGGCGGTGCAGGGTGACCAGCAGCAACCGGCTGGCAGTTCGGTCGAGTTGGTTCTCCATGGCGCGCAGCGTGTCGCTGCGCGGTGGCAGGTTTCGCCTATCTATGTACTCGACGGCGTCGACGACCGTGTTGCCGGTGATGACGATGCGGTCGTCGGGGATCCCCTCGGCGCGCAGCGCGGCCGCGGCCCGGTGGGTGGGCGCAAGGTGCAGTGCGGCGATGCGGGTGACCATCTGCCGGTAGCCCTCTTCGGGAAAGGGTGCGGTCAGATCATGGGTTCGCAGGCCGGCTTCCAGGTGCACGACCGGTATCTGGCGCCAGAACGCTGCCAGCGCGCCGGCCAGCGTGGTTGCTGTGTCGCCCTGGACGAGCAGCGCGGTCGGCGCGGACCGGGCCAGCAGGCTGTCCAGCTCGGGGAGCAGGACGGAGAACAGCTCCGCCTGGCTGCCTGCGGCGCGCAGCACGATCAGGCGTTCGTCGTAGCGCAGGTCGAAGGGTTCCAGTGCCTGGTCGACCACGTCGTCGTGCTGGCCACTGTGGACGATGACCGGGCGCAGTGTCGGGTGGTCGGCCATGGCAAGTGCCACCGGGGCGATTTTGACCGCCTCGGGTCTGGTGCCGACCATCAGCAGGACATCGCCGAGCATGGCCCTCACCTTTTTCTCCGGGTCGAACCGGGGGCGGGTCGGGTGGCCGGCGGTGCCAAGCACCGCCGGCCACCCGAGTGTTGATCACCGACGGGGATTGCGCGCCAGTCGGGCGTGGCGTCGTTTCGCGGCCAGCAGCAGGAGGCCGCCGAGCACCAGCAGCACTGTGGCGAACACGATCCAGCCGATGAGGTCGACACCGGTGAAGGCCAGGGTTCCAGCGCCACTGGCGATCACCGTGCCCGTGCCTCCGGGAGCCTTGTACATGATGGTCACCTTCCGACGGTGGACGGTCCGATCATGCGTTCGCGGGTGCGTTGGCACGCCGGCGGCGCAGTAGGCCGGCCGTCACGCCGATCGCCGCGAGCAGGCTCAGGCCGGCCCACAGGCCGACACCGGACGCGATCGGTGTCGGCAGCGCGGCGGGACCGCACGTCGCGGAGGACAGGATGACGTCCCCGCTGCCGATAGCGCCCAGCCCACCAGTCAACAGCCTCAGGTGCACGCCGTTGACTGTCAGGCTGCCGTCCGGGTTGTGGATCTGCTCGTTCAGCACGAGGGTAGCGATGGTGGCGGTGCCGACATGCAGGGCGATGGTGGTGTTCGGTGCGATGTTCGGCCCGACGCTGCCGTTGCCCAGGGTGCCCAGGTTCAGGGTGCCGATCGTGGTGCTGCCCTGTTCGCCGGCCTGGGTGGCATCGCAGGTGGCGGTGATGGCGGAGGCGCTCGGCGCGGTTCCCCCTGCCGCCGCGGTCAGCAGCCCCAGTGTGGCGCTGCCGACCGTGGCTGAGGACTTGTCCTCCCCGGTTGTCGGATTTTGGGTGGCATTGACCTGCAGGGCGCTGGCGCTGAGCACACCGGGCACCGTCAGGCTGGCCAAGCTGGCCGACGTGGGTCCGCTGGCATTGGCCACCGGGATCGGAGTCTGCGTCACTGCCGGCTGGCCGAGTAGGGTGACGGTGACTTGAACCCCGTAGGCCGATGCGCCGCCAGTGGCGGCAGAGGCGGGAACTGCGGTGGCGATCAGCGCGGCAACGGTTGCCGTGACGGCCAGCCCTCCGCTACGCAGGAAGATGGGACGCATCAGTGTCCTCCGAAAATACTCACATATCGGTGTGTTTGCCGCGTTGTCTGCGATCACCCTCGTGTCGCCTCGTCAGAATGAGAAACGGGCTAGCATTGGCTCTCCCCGTGGCATCGAGAAAGCCGCATGTCCCGTCACTCCACATACGCTGTCGTCGCGGCTGCCCTCGACGGCGTTACGCCGTACGGACCTATCGCCGCGACACGGCATAGCCGCGTTGGACACCCCGACGTCTCGCTGGGCCAGGAAAATCCGGACCCCCGCGGGACCGCACGGCTGGGTGAATCCGGCATAAAACCGCAGCTCACATCATCGCCTTTATCACCCGTGCGGGCGATAAAGGCGGCCCCACACGGCCCGTGCTGATGACGTCCCATGACCCCGCCCCAGGGTGATCCCTAGCCCTAACGGTGTAACGCCGGGCGAGTGGGCGCGACATTATCGGTAGGCCTGTTCGCTGAGGCTGTCGCGAAGGGACGGTTTCCGTGTCGACTGCGCACTCTTCCCCGTCGGCGCTTGGTGACGCGGGCGTCCGATTGCTGGTACCTGTCTTCCTCGTCGTCGCCGTGGGCCTGGTCGTGTTCCTGTCCGCCTACCGCTCCGCTGAGACCGGCCTGGCCAGTGCCTTCACCGGGCTGGTGATGCCGCACGGCACCACTGTGGACACCGCGCACCAGACGTTCTATTTCGGACTCGGCGGCCCACATCCGCTCGGGCTGGTGCTCACCCCGGAGTGCACGTCGGCGCTGCTGGTCGTGCCTTTGTTGGTCATCGCGTCGGCGATGGTCGCGTTGCGCCCCAGGATCGCACGCCGCGTCGTGGTGTCGCTGCTCATCGCGTCCGCGGTTCTCATCGTCGTGAATCAACTCAGGCTGCTGCTGCTGGTCGCGCTGGTGCAATGGCTGGGTACCGACACCGGGTATAGCTGGGGGCACACCGTGCTCGGTTCGCTGGTGAGCGTGGCGGGTGGTGCCTGCGCGATAGTGCTGTTCGTCTGGGGAGCCGCGCGGGAGCGACATCCGCGCCACCGCGTGCCCACCAACACCGACACCGCCGATGACGCCGGCAGCGATGACGGGGTGAGGTGACCGTGTCGCTGGACGTCGCTTTCGGGCTTGCCCAGGCGATCGCGTTGACCATGAGCGTGACGTTCCTGGTCTACGTGCTGGTCATCGTCGTGCCGTTTGTCCGCCGCGCACCCGCGCCGCCCGGCACTGTCGCCGAATTCGACTGGCACTTCTTCGTGCCGTGCCGGGACGAAGAAGCCGTGATCGGCGGCACGATCCACTACCTGCGCGGTACCTTCCCGCACGCCCATCTCTGGGTGATCGACGACGACTCGGACGACCGGACGACCGGGATCGTGCGCAGCGCCCGACGCAACGGGGGTACTCGCGACCCGTATATCCACCTGGTTCAGCGCTGCCGCCCCGAGGCAAGGACAGGCAAGGGCCACGCACTCAACGCCGGATACCAGCAACTGCGGGAATGGCTGGACCCGCACGCCGATCCGGAGCGGATCATTGTGGTGGTCGTCGACGCGGACGGCCGCCCAGCATCGAACTGCCTCGACGTCTGCGCCGGCCGCCACCTCTTCGGCGACCCCCGGGTTGGTGCCGTCCAGATCGACGTGCGCATGATCAACCGGGACCAGCGGCCAGTCGGCCTGCGCGGCCCGCGGCGCTGGCTGGGCACCACCCTGGTGCGGATGCAGGACCTGGAGTTCCGCACCGCGATCTCCGCCATCCAACTCTCCCGCGGCTACACGGGCACCATCGCCATGGGCGGCAACGGCCAGTTCACCAGGCTCGCCGCGCTCGACTCCATCGCAGGACAGAGCTCAACACCCTGGCGTGGCTCCCTGCTGGAGGACTTCGAACTCGGCGTCCATCTGCTGACCAACGGCTGGCGAACCGGCTACACCGCCGACACCCACGTCGAGCAGGAGGGCCTCTACAGCGTGCGCAGATTCCTCGCGCAGCGAACCCGGTGGGGCCAGGGGACCATGCAGTGCGCCCGCTACCTACGACAGGTCTGGGCCTCACCGCACCTGACCACGCTCGGCGCCATCGAGGTGATGTACTACCTGGCGCAACCGTGGATGCAGCTCATCGGCACCCTGATCTATCCCGTCCCGATCATGCTCACCTTCTGGCGCGCCACACAAGATCCACATCAGGTGTTCACCTGGTTCACCAGCGGAGCGTGGATTCTATTCGTCGCCTACTGCGCTTTCGGACTACTACCGTTCGTCATCTGGGGCCCGATCTACCGCGCCCGCTGCGAACCCCGAATCAGCCTCCTGCGCTCACTGTGGTTCGGCTGCGCATACGCCGTCTACATCTACACGTTCTACATCACCTCATGGCGAGCCGTCATCAGGCTTCTCCGCCACCGCAACGGCTGGGCCAAAACACGCCGCAACAACGAGACAACCATCATCGGCGCCATCGCACCCGACCACTGACCAATCCGACCCGTCGCACCACGCAGACCTACCGGCCTAGTAGACCGGCCCGCCACACGCATTGGACTTGATCGTTCCGCGTGCCACCATGAGCACACGGCCGACCTCGCGGTGAATACGACCATCGCCACGGTCTGAGGGAAGAAGCGCCGCGGGGGTCGTTCCATTCGAGCACGGTGGTACCGAGCTTGAAGCCCACGCCACAGGCGGACAGGTCGCTGCTGTGAAGGGGTTTGTCAGCGGCCGCGAGATGGAGCTGATCACCGAGATCGCCGACCACGAGAGCGCACATGTCACGGCTGTGACGGCGTTGATCAAACAACTCGGTGGTACGCCGGTCGCGAAGCCGACGATCAAGTACCCGGATGCGACGTTTAGCGACAAGATGGGTTTCCTGAAAGCGGCCTCGACGTTCGAAGAGGTCGGGGTGACGGCCTATCACGGTCAGGTCGGGTTGATCAAGAGCGGCGACGTGCTGGGTGCCGCTGCGTCCATCGCGGGTGTGGAGTCACGTCATGCGGCCGTGCTGGCCACGCTCATCGGGGGCAACGCCTTCCCCGCGCCGGTCGAGAAGCAGCGGACGAAGGACGAAGTCCTCGCCATCGTCAAGCCGTACCTCTCCTGACCCCGACCCAGTAAGGAAAACACTCTGATGAACAGGCGCGATCTCATCAAGGGACAGGCCACCGACGTGTCCCCTCAGCTGGCGCTCGGTGCGTTGAACAACCGGTGGGCGTTGGCCCAGGCAGGTGACTTCGGCAGCGACCTCGACGTCCTCAACTACGCCCTGACGCTGGAGTACCTCGAAGCGGCGTTCTATGCACAGGGCAACAAAGCTGTACAGCTCGCCGGTGACGAGGCGAAGTACCTCAAGCAGATCCAGACCGACGAGGAGTCGCACGTCGCGACCCTCACCGCGACCATCAAGAAACTCGGTGGAACCCCGGTCGAGGCACCGAAGGTCAACTTCGGTGCCGCGTTCGCGGACCGCAAGAGCTTCCTGACCGCCAGCCATACCTTCGAAAACGTCGGCGTCGGCGCCTATCTGGGCGCGGCGGGTTTCGTCAAGGACAAGACCATCCTCCAGGCAGCAGCCGGGATTTTCGGAGTCGAGGCCCGCCACGCGGCGGTCGTCGGCAACCTGCTTGGCCTGCCCGTCAAGGGCGGGGTGTTCATGGGCAACACCGAAAACCCGAAAACCAAGAGCGCCGTGTTGGCCGCGGTCGCCCCGTTCCTCGTGAAATCCCCCACCATCCCGGGTGGCGCACCGGAGATGGGTGCGGGCGGCACGGCGGCCAACGACAACACGGCCATCGTCATGACCGCTACCGGTGCGGCGTTGGTGGCTGGCGCGGCCGGAGCCGTGGTCGCCCGTCGCCGTATGGCTGGGCGTGACGAAGAAACAGATGGCTGAACCACACCCCGCGGCTTCCGCGGGGCAGGAGACCGGTGGGCGTCACAGTGATGCCCGCCGGTCTCGGCCGCACTCCGCACGGGCGATCCTGCTCGCGGTCGCGCTGGTGCTGGGCCTCGGTGGCGGTGGTTTGATCTGGACCGGTGTCACCCGGGCGACCGGCCCGGAGCAGCCCACCTCAACGACAAGCAGCCCGATACCGCTACCGGTAGCCCCGTCGCCGGTGAACACCAGCGCCCAGGCCTCACCGTCACCGGCTCCCACGGTCCCACTGCCGCGGTCGACACCAGTCTCCATCCAGGTGCCCAGTATCGGCGTGAACAGCGCTCTATTGTCGCTGGGGCTCAATCCCGATCAGACTGTCGAAGCACCGAAAGACTTCAGCAAAGCGGGGTGGTACGACTATGGGCCGACCCCCGGCGAGGCAGGCGCGTCGGTGATCCTCGGGCACATCGATTCCTACCGCGGCCCGGCGGTGTTCTACCGGCTCTCCAAGCTCAACCCCGGCGATCAAATAGTCGTCACGCGCAACGACGGCAGCACCGCGACCTTCACCGCGGACACCCGACGTCAATATCCGAAAAGCCAGTTTCCCGCCAACGATGTCTACGGGGCCGTGGACTACGCCGGACTCCGGCTGGTCACCTGCGGCGGACAATTCGACGGCAAGGCACGCAGCTACCTCGACAACATCGTCGTCTACGCACACCTCACAGCAACAACATCACCAAGACAACCCTGACGACAACCGGACCTGCCGAACACCGTGCCGGGATCCACAACCGTCTCAGTACGAACCAGACTGTGTAAAACCACTGTCTGGTTGGGACTGTCAAGTTTTTGGTGTAACTGATCGTTGTGGTGCTACTTGCGTCCGGCGGATAGGCGTCCGTCGAAGGTGATCTCGAAGGCGTTCAGCGCGGCCTTCCACCGGTTGGACCAGCGTTTACGGCCCTTCCCCGTCGGGTCAAGGCTCATGATCGCGAGGTAAACGCACTTGAGCGCGGCTTGCTCGGTTGGGAAGTGCCCTCGGGCGTTGACCGCCCGCCGGATCCGGGCGTTGATGCTCTCGATCGCGTTGGTGGTGCAGATGATCGTGCGGATCTCCCGATCGAACTGCAGGAACGCCCGCGAACTCCGCCCACGCGTTGGTCCACAACCGGATGATCGCCGGGTACCGTTTCTCCCACTTCTCACCGAACTCGGCGAACCGGTCGAGAGCATCGGACTCCGAGGACGCGGTGTAGACCGGCTTGAGGTCCTTCGCGATCGCAGCCCAGTCCTTCCTGGACGCGTATCGGAAACTGTTACGCAGCAGGTGAACGTTATGCCGATATCGGCATAACATCCATTACCCCGACATCGCGGTTATGCCGAGGTTTCGTTGGAAATCGTTGCCTGTGGTGGGGATCGTGCTGGAGATGTCGGCATAATCAAAGACTTTCGAGGAACGTGAGGAGCTCGTCAGGTGGCGTGTAGCGGCCTGGTGCGCTGGTCCGGGCTGCGGTTCTGT
>NZ_JAYMZS010000199.1:0-9525 GCF_035828755.1 Amycolatopsis sp. H20-H5
CAGGGCGTCGCGGTCGGGCCGCGGGGGCTGCTGGCCGGGACCGGGCCGTTCCTGCTGCCGGTGGCGGACGCCCTGATCGGCGTCGGCGCGCGGGTGCTCGGCGTGCTGGAGGCCAACGACCCGGTCACCGGCTGGCTCGCGCACCCGGCCGGACTCCTTGCGGGCGCGGCGAAACTGCCCGAACTCGCCGGTTACGTCGGCGTGCTCGCGCGGCACCGCGTGCCGTACCGTCCCCGGCACACGGTGATCGCCGCGCACGGCCGCGACCGGGTGGAGGCCGTGACGACCGCCCGGCTCGACCGGGACTGGGCCGTGGTGCCGGGCACCGAACGCCGGATCGAAGCCGACGCCGTGTGCGTCGGGTTCGGTTTCACCCCGCGCCTGGAGCTCGCCGTCACGGTCGGCTGCGCGCTCGCCGACGGCTTCGTCCGGGTGGATCTCACGCAGGCCACCTCGGTCCCGGGGGTGTTCGCCGCGGGCGAGCTCACCGGCATCGGCGGCGCCGCGCTCGCCGCGGACGAAGGCGAGGTCGCCGGGGCCGCGGCCGCTCAGTTCGCTGGCGCGCAAGCAAAAGTGCCGCAAGGTGCGCTGCGGCGAGTACGGCGTGGACGTCGGTTCGCCGCGGGCCTTGCCGACGCCTGTCCGATCCGGCCGGGCTGGCGGACCTGGCTGTGCGACGACACTCTCGTCTGCCGCTGCGAGGAGGTCGCCTACCGGGACCTCCGCCGCGCGGTCGAGGAGCGCGGCGCCCGCGGCGTCCGGTCGCTGAAGCTCGTCAGCCGGGCCGGGCTCGGACTCTGCCAGGGCCGCGTCTGCGGTCACAACGTCGCCGAGCTGACCGGGATTCCCGGCGGCGCGGCAGGTTTTTCGCGGCGCCCGATCGCCGAACCGATCCGGCTCGGCGAGCTGGCGGACACCAAGGAGGAGACACTGTGACGCAGGACAAACTCGACGGGGTCATCGTGGCCACCGCACTGCCCTACGCCCAGGACGCGAGCGCGCCCGCCGGGCTCCGGGTGGACTTCGAGCGCTACGCCGAGCACTGCCGCTGGCTGGTCGACAACGGCTGCCGCGGGGTCGGGCCCAACGGCTCGCTGGGGGAGTACTCCTCACTGTCCGATGTGGAGCGTCGCGCGGTGGCCCGCACCGCGATCGAGGCGGTCGGCGACGACGGGATCGTGGTGGTCGGGGTGCACGGCCCCGGCGCGCACCAGGCGCGGGACTGGGCGGAGAAGGCCGCCGAGGACGGCGCGCACGGGGTGCTCTGCCTGCCGCCCACGATGTATCGCGCGCGCACCGCCGAGGTCGTCCACCACTTCGAGCAGGTGGCGAGCGTCGGGCTGCCGGTGATGGTCTACAACAACCCGATCGACACCAAGGTCGACCTGACCCCCGAGGTGCTCGCCGAGCTCGCGCAGCTGGACAACGTGGTCGCGGTCAAGGAGTTCTCCGGTGACGTCCGCCGCGTGCTGGAGATCCGTGAGCTCGCGCCCGAGCTGACCGTGGTCGCCGGTGCCGACGACGTCGTGCTGGAGTCGCTGATGATGGGCGCGAGCGGCTGGTTCGCGGGCTTCCCCAACGTGTTCCCCGCCGAGTCCGTGCTCCTGTATTCCCTTGCCAGGGAAGGAAAGTTCGCCGAAGCCAAGGCGCTGTACGAGCCGCTGGTCGCGGCGTTCCGCTGGGATTCGCGGGTCGAGTTCGTGCAGGCGATCAAACGCGGGATGGAGTTCGTCGGCCGGTTCGGCGGTCCGTGCCGTCCGCCGCGCGGGCCGTTGAGCGACGAGAAGCTCGCCGCGCTGGACGCCGACCTGCGGCGCGCCGTCGAGTACCTTGGCGCGAACCCAGTGGCCGCCTGACATGCGCGCGACCAGGTACTTCAGCGCGGTCGACTCGCACACCGAGGGCATGCCGACCAGGGTGATCACCGGCGGCATCGGGGCGATCCCCGGCGCCACGATGGCCGAGCGGCGGGTGTACTTCATCGAGCACCTCGACCACCTGCGCGAGCTGCTGGTCAACGAGCCGCGCGGGCACGCCGCGATGAGCGGGGCGATCCTGCAGCCCCCGACCCGGCCGGACGCCGACTGGGGCGTGCTCTACATCGAGGTCTCCGGGGTGCTGCCGATGTGCGGGCACGGGACCATCGGCGTGGCCACGGTGCTGGTCGAGACCGGGATGGTCGAGGTGACCGAGCCGGTGACCAGGGTGGCGCTCGACACCCCGGCCGGGCTGGTCGTGGTCGAGGTCGCCGTCGAGGACGGCCGGGCGAAGACGGTCACCCTCCAGAACGTGCCCTCGTTCGCGCTGGAGCTGGACGCCTCCGTCGACGTCCCGGGGCTCGGCGTCGTCCGCTACGACATGGCCTACGGCGGCAACTTCTACGCCGTGCTGCCGATCGCGGACCTCGGCATCCCCTTCGACAAGTCCGAAAAGGACCGGATGCTGGCCTCCGGTCTGTCCATTATGGACGCCATCAACGCGCAGAACCGGCCGCTGCACCCGCTCGACGCGGCCATCGGCGGCTGCAAGCACGTCCAGCTCGTCGCGCCGGGCGTGGACGGCGGCGACGCGCGCAACGCGATGGTCATCCACCCCGGCTGGTTCGACCGGTCGCCCTGCGGCACCGGCACCAGCGCGCGGATGGCGCAGCTGCACGCGCGGGGCGAGCTGGCGCTGGGCGAGGACTTCGTGAACGAGTCCCTGCTCGGCACGCGGTTCACCGGCCGTCTGATCGAGGAGACCACCGTCGGCGGCCTGACGGCGGCGGTGCCGACGGTGACCGGCCGCGCGTGGATTACCGGCATGGGTCAGTACCTGCTCGACCCGGCGGACCCGTTTCCCCGGGGGTTCACGCTGTGACCGGGGCCGCCGGTCACGCGGGTTACGGTGGTGGGGGCCCCACGAGGGCCCAGCCCGACACAGAGAACGAGGTACGTGCATGAACGAGGTCCGTCCGGCCAGGCGGGATCCCAGCAGGCTGATCGAGGCCACCGGGTTCCGCGAGTACGTCCAGGGCGGGTGGGGGCCCGCCGACCGTGCGGTCGGCCTCCCGGCGGGCGCGGCCAAGGCGGCCGGCCGGGCACGCGCCGGTCCGCGCGAACGACACCGACTACGGCTTCCGGCCCGACAGCGACTTCTCGTGGCTGACCGGTTGTCACGCCGAGGGCGCCGTGCTGGTCATGCGGCCGGTCGACGGCGGCCACGAGGCCGAGCTCTTCCTGCGCGCGCCCGCGGGCGCCACCGAGGCGGACTTCTTCGCCAACGCGCGGGACGGCGAGCTGTGGATCGGGCCGTCACCGGGCCTCGCCGAGTGGTCCGGCGCGCTGGAGCTGCCCTGCCGGTCACTCGACGAGCTGCCGAAGGCCCTGCGCGGCCGTATCCCGGCGATCCTGGCCACTTCGCACGTGGACCCGCTGCTCGACGCGCTCGTGCCCGGCGCCCCCGCTGGTGAGCTCCGGCGGACGTTGTCGGAACTGCGCCGGATCAAGGACGACTGGGAGGTCGGCGAGCTGCGACGCGCGGTCGACGCGACCATCCTCGCGTTCGGCGACGTCGCGGGCGAGCTGCCGACGGCGATCGCGGGCGGTGGCGAGCGGTGGCTCGAAGGGACCTTCGACCGCCGCGCCAGGACTGAGGGCAACGGCGTCGGCTACGCCTCCATCGTGGCCGCCGGGCCGCACGCGCCCGTGCTGCACTGGACCCGCAACAACGGCGCGGTCGCTGAGGACGCCGTCCTGCTACTGGACGCGGGCGTCGAGGTCGACACCCTCTACACGGCCGACATCACCAGGACCCTGCCGGTGACCGGCGAGTACAGCGCGGCCCAGCGCAAGGTCTACGACCTGGTGCTCACCGCCCACCACGCCGCGCTCGCCGCCGTCCGGCCCGGCGCGCAGTACATGGACTTCCACCGGGCCGCGATGCGCGTGCTGGCCGAAGGCCTGCACGACTGGGGCCTGCTGCCGGTCTCCCCGGACGAGGCGCTGGAGTCGGTCAACCAGCACCATCGCCGCTACATCGTCTGCGGGGTCGGCCACTTCCTCGGCCTGGACGTGCACGACTGTGCGCACGCTGGGGCGCACACCTATCACGAGGGCGCCCTCGAACCGGGGATGACGCTGGCCGTGGAGCCTGGGCTCTACTTCCACCCCAACGACCTGACCGTCCCGCCGGAGCTGCGCGGCATCGGCGTCCGCATCGAGGACAACGTCCTGGTCACCAGCGGCGGAATCGACATCCTGTCCGCCGCCCTCCCCATCGAACCCGACGCACTCCAGCACTGGGTCCTCACCCACCAACCCTAACTCCCCACCCCCGGTTTGATTGCCCCTGAAGGCCACCATGACGGCGTTAAACGCCGTCATGGTGGCCTTCAGGGACCGCAAGCAGGGCTCACCGCGGGAGGGGCGGCGGCGCGCACAGGAGCAGTTTCGCCCTGGTCGCCACCTCGAGTTCGAAGCGGCTGTGTGCGTCGTCGAGCTGGTCGCCGAAGAGCTCCGTGAGCCGGTGGACGCGGGTGCGGACGGTCTGGGGATGCACGTGGAGCCGGTCCGCGATCTCCATCACCCGCCCGCGCGTGGCCAGCCACGCGTTCAGGGTGACCAGCATCCGCTCCTGCTGGGACGCCGACAGCGGCTGCAGCGGGGCGAGCCGCCGCTCGATCAGCGTGTCGATGAGCAGCTCGTCGGCGAACACGGTCAGCGGGATGGTGTGCTCCGCGCAGTCGATGACCGGCTGCGCGGGGATCAGCCCGCGCTCGGTCAGCGCGAGCGCGCGCCGGGCGACGCGCAGCGATTCGTGAGCGTGTGAGGGGGAAACGGAGGGCCCGATGGCGGCCCGCCAGCCGGGCAGCGGCAAGGCGGGCAGGGCGTCGGCGGCCACGATCAGGCAAGGTTCGGGGGACTCGAGGTCCACCAGTACGTCGTCGCCGAGGTCCGCCGGAGGGTCCTTCACCAGCGGGCAGCCGTCCAGCGCGATGACCTTGACCGCTTCGGGCAGCTGCCAGCGGGCGACGCGGGCGGCCCCGGCGAGCGTGCGCGGATCGCTTCCCGGCCCACTGAGCAGCAGGCGGACCAGCTCGCGGCGTTTGAGCTCCAGGCCGCCGGACGACTCGGCCTTGGCGGCCAGATAGCCCTCGGTGGACAGCTCCGCGAGCTCTTCGAAGTAGCCCGAGATCGCTTCGGTGCACCAACGGAGGACCTCGGTGGGCGCACCGTGGGTGCGCGCGTACTGCAGGCCCCGGCGCCAGACGATCTGGCCCGCCACCCGGTACGCGTTCTGCAGGGCTTCGAGGGAGCGGCCCTCGTCCCATTCGAGCTTCCCGATGCGGCGGAAGACCGGCTTCCAGTCGTCGCGGGGGGCGTCCGGGTCGAGCAGCGCGTCGTTGCAGCGCAGGAGCACGGTCTGCGTGCTGGTCATGAGGAGCTGGCCGAAGGCGCCGCTCAGCGGCCGTTCGTACTCCGGCACCGACTGCCGGATCCCCGCGACCACGTCCCTCGCGAGCTGCCCGGCGTGCGGCCGGAAGCCCTTGACCAGCTCATACGTCAGCCTCGTCAACCGGCGACCCGGCCGCCAGCCGGTCACGGAGTCGTGGGCCCATGCCACTGGCGACGTGATTTCGCTCGGAGCGGTCTCTTGGGACAGCGACATCGCTCAGCCTCCCTGGTCCAATCGGGCGTACTCGTCCGTCCGCCCGCCGCACTTGAACCATGGACTGTTGCGCTGAGTAGCGCGTCGTGAGAAATACGTAGTTTCTACGTAACTTGCTCGCTCGGTCGGGTGAACGCCTCAGCGGGCGCGGGCACCGGCCTTGGTCGAGAAGCGGAATTCGACGGTCACCGGCAGGGTCTCGAGGTCGAGGGCCTGGCGCAGCCGGGGCAGCCCGACGGTGTCGAGCTGGTGGCGGATCTCGGTGAGGTCGCCGTCCTGCTCCGCGCTGACGACCAGCGCCAGCGCGGGCGCCTCGCGGGTCCCGGCCAGCGTCGCGTGCGCGGCGTGGACCCCCGGGTAGGTCTTGACCTCGGCGACGAACGGGTCGGTCGCGGTGCTCGCGGCCAGCTCGGTGCGGCCCTGGTCCGGGTCGGCCTCGAAGCGCCAGGTGCGGGTCTTCGGCTTGCGGGTCAGCTGGGCCAGCAGCCAGCGCAGCACGACCAGGCCGAGGACGACGGCGACGGCCGCGGCCACGTACAGCGCCCAGGTGGGCGGGGTGGCGGTGCCGGGCACGAGCGTGGCGTCCGGTTTGAGGACGGTCAGCTTGCCGAAGTGGGTCGCCACGGCGAACGCGCCCGCGGCGAGCAGGACGATCCCGAAGAACGTGAGCAGGCCGCGGTTGAGGCGGGCCGGGCGGTTCAGGCTGGTCATGACTCGCCCCTGGCGGCTTGGACCTTGATCTTGAGCTTCGGGCGGAGTGCGGGGGAGACCTGGTCGAGGCGATGTTCGAGCGCCGCCCGCACCGCCTCGGCGAGGCCTTCGGTGTTGGTGCGGCCGGTGCTCACCTTCGTGGTCACCTTGCGGCGCTTCACCGTCAGCTTGGCCCCGCTCACACCGTCCACAGTGGACGCCGCGGTACGCAGGGTGCTGCGGTAGCTGCGCCGGGACGCGCCGGAGTCGAGGTCGCCGTCGAGCGGGAGGACGGTCAGCTTGCCGGGCAGGATCGCCGCGAGCAGCAGGATCAGCCCGAGCAGCGCGGCGACGCCACCGGCGATCGCGGGGACCAGGTCGTTCCAGTGCGCGTTGTGCAGCGCGTCGGCGACCGCGCGGTAGCTGACCCACGGGGTCTCGCCGACGATCATCTGGATGGCGACGACGGCGACCAGCGCGCAGGCCGCGAGCAGCACGACGGCGGTCAGCGTGGCTGGGGTACTGCGACGGGGCCGGCGTTTCATTGGACTCTCCTGGTCTGGGCGGCTTCGCTGTGCAGCGCGGTGACGGTGATGTCCACCCGCGAGACGGACAGGCCGGTGAACTCTTCGACCCGGCTCATCAGGTGCGTCCGCGCGTCTTCGGTCGTCTTGCGCACCGAAGCCGGGTAGGACACGGACAGGCGGACGTCGAGGGTGGCGGTGTCACCGCTGACCTTCGCGGTGACCTTGGCGGAGCGTTCGAGGTCTTCGCCGCCGACCGCGACGCCGAGCATGCGCGTCGCCGACCCGCCCACGCCGGCCACCTCGATGACCGCTTGGGCGGCGAGGCGTTCGACGGTGCGGTCCGCGATCGTGGTCCTGCCCCGTTCGCCCGCGTCGGTGGTCACCACCCGCGCCATGGTCTGGTCGATCGTGGTCGTCACGGCGATCAGCCCTTGTCGCGGCCGGTGAGCTGGGACAGGTCGAGCTTGCCGTCGAGGACCCGGCCGACGAGCAGGCCGATCGCGCCGAGGACGAGCACGGCCAGGAAGGCGCCGAAGCCGCCGAACGCCGCGGCGAGGCCCAGCGCGATGCCGGTCAGCAGGCCGAGATGAGTGGAACTCATGGTTCTTCTCCTAGCTAAAGGGGGCGGCCGCCCTGGGGGGCCCGCGCGGGGGCCCCCCCCGGCGGAGGCGATGCGGGAGGCGCCGGAGCCGGCGCCCGTGCTCACTGAACGCGGCCGGTGTCGGCCTGGTCTTCGCCCTCGTCGTCGCCCGGGATGTGCACGTCGGAGACGTTGATGTTGACCTCGACGACCTCAAGGCCGGTCATCTGCTCGACGGCGTTGATGACGTTCTTGCGCACCGAGCGGGACAGGTCGGCGATGGAGACGCCGTACTCGACCAGGATCTGCAGGTCGATGGCGGCCTGCTTCTCGCCCACCTCGACCGAGACGCCCTGGCCGGCGGAGGCCGACGCGCCGGGGATGCGCTCGCGGATCGCGGAGAACGCGCGGGCCGCGCCGCCACCGAGGGCGTAGACGCCGGACACCTCGCGGGTGGCGAGCCCGGCGACCTTCTGCACGACGGTGTCGGCGATGGTCGTCGAGCCCTGCTTCGACACCAGCGCGCCGCCGGTGGTCTTCTCGACGTCGCCGCCGGAGTTGGTGCTGGCCTTCGTGACCGGGTTCGTCATGACTTCTCCTTGGGTCCGCATCTTGTTGCCTTGGGCGGAAAACCGCGGTTCCCCGCTGCCTTCCACACCACTAAGACCCGGCTCACGGGAGATCGTCACGACCCGATCGTGTGGTCCCCGTCTCAGTCGGCCCGGCCCTTATTGAGCAAGTCGAGTTGATCAAGCGCGACGCGGGCGCCGCGCCTACGCTCGGAACGTGACCGCTTCCGCCGCGCCGGTGCTGCCCCGCTGGAGCCTGGCCGTCCCGCCCGCCGCGATCGTGGTGCTGATCGTTTCGTGGGGGCGTTCCCCCGGCGCGGTCCTGCTGCCGCTGGTGTGCCTGGCGCTCGGCGGGGCGGTGATCGCCGCCGTGCACCACGCCGAGGTCGTCGCGCACCGGGTCGGGGAGCCGTTCGGCACGCTCATCCTGGCGATCGCGGTCACCGTGATCGAGGTGGCGCTGATCGTCACGCTGATGGCGTCGGGCGGGGACCAGGCCGCCACGCTGGCCAGGGACACGGTGTTCGCCGCGGTGATGATCACCTGCAACGGTGTCGTGGGGCTCGCGCTGCTGGTCGGCGCGTTGCGCCACCGAGTGCAGGACTTCAGCATCGAGGGTTCCGGTGGCGCGCTGGCGGTGCTCGCGGCGCTGGTCACGCTCTGCCTGGTGCTGCCGACGGTGACCATCAGCGCCCCGGGAGGGACTCTGACGCCGGGACAGCTCGCGTTCGCCGGGGTCGCGTCGCTGGCGCTCTACGGCGTGTTCGTCTTCGTGCAGACCGTGCGCCATCGTGACTACTTCTTGCCCGTACAGAGCTTGCCGGTACAGAGCTTGCCGGTAAAGGGGCCCGAGGAAACCGACGACGAGCACGCCCCATTGCCGTCCACGCGGACGACGTTCTTAAGCCTGGGACTGCTGCTGGTGTGCCTGATCGCGGTGGTGGGGCTGGCGAAGACGGTGTCGCCGACGCTGGAATCGGCGGTCGAGTCGGCCGGCGCGCCGCTGTCGGTGGTCGGGGTGGCGATCGCGTTGCTGGTCCTGCTGCCGGAGACCGTCGCCGCGGTGCGGGCGGCGGCGCGGGACCGGCTGCAGACCAGTCTCAACCTGGCGCTGGGGTCCGCGCTGGCCAGCATCGGGCTGACGATCCCGTCGCTCGCGGTGGCGTCGATCTGGCTGACCGGGCCGCTCGTGCTGGGCCTCGGCCCGACCGAGATCGTCTTCCTGGTGCTCACCCTGGTGGTCGGCATGCTGACCCTCATCACCCGGCGGGCCACGGTGCTGCAGGGTGCGGTGCATCTGGTCGTGTTCTGCGCGTTCCTGTTCACCGCCTTCACCCCTTAGAACGCCTCTGAGAACTGACGTAGTAGCCGCCGTTCGAAGCCTCGGGCGCCTGTCCTTCGAAGCCGCTTACCCTCCACAAAGGACGGAAAGCCCACCCATTCGCCCGTTTCATACCGCCATGACCGTTTCATGCGTGCCCCTGAAGGCCACCATGACAGCGTTAAACGC
>NZ_JAYMZS010000200.1:0-9259 GCF_035828755.1 Amycolatopsis sp. H20-H5
CCATGAGGGACCTAGACGCCCTCATGGTGGCCTTCAGAGACTTCTGGGCGGACGAGCGTGGCCAGGCCACGGCGAACAGGACGCGGCTCGGAAGTCGCGCGGGCGAGTGGTCAGTCCTCGCGGGGGTCCCGGAAGTCGTCGGGGGTCACCTCGTCGAGCAGCGTGCGGAACTCCTCGACCTCGCGCTCGCGGTCGTCGCCGTCGGCGAGGTCCTCGTCGTCACCCTCCGCCACCAGCTCGATCGCGGCCTCGTCCAGCACCTTCTCGTCGACCTCGACCGGGACGTCGGCGCGGAGCCCGAGCGCCAGCGCGTCGCTGGGGCGGGCCGACACGCGCAGGCCCTCGTCCAGCACCAGGTCGGCGTGGAAAACGCCCTCGTGCAGCTGGGTCACCTCCACCCGGGTGACCCGGTGCCCGAACGCGGCGATCACCTGCCCGATCAGCTCGATCGTCCCAGGCCGGGTGGTGACAGCCTGTGCCTGCGCCTGGGCGAGTTCGGTGGCCTCGGGGCCGCCGATCGTGATGGCGAGCCACCGGCGCCGCCCCTCGGTCTCGCGCAGCAGCACCACCGGCGTGGTCTCGGCGGCTACGACGGCCACGCCCTGCACCTGTACCGGCACCATCACGGCCACCCTCTTCCGACGCCGAATCCTCCACGACTATTACCCCACACTCAGGCGGTTCACGCGGCCTGGTTGCCGGTTTGTCCCGCCCGCGGGGGAGTCCACTGGCTGGGACGGCCATCCCGGACCCGCCCGGTGGCTGACTCGCACCCCCCTCCTCCGCTACCATCGAATACGCAGATCGAGAGGCGCTGCGACGGGCTCGGCCCGCCACGCTCGACCTGAATCCCGGTTTCAAGGGCGCCTCCGTGGAAAAACGGAGGTGTCGGGTGAGCAGTCCGGTGGACGAAGGTAGCAGGACGCAGGCCCTGCGCGACCTGCTGGACCAGCGGGTTGTCGTGCTCGACGGCGCGTGGGGCACCATGCTCCAAGGCGCCTCGCTCACGCCGGAGGACTATCGCGGAGCCAGGTTCACCGACCACACCCACGACGTCACCGGCGACCCGGACCTGCTGAACCTCACGCGGCCGGACGTCATCCTCGACGTGCACCGGCAGTACCTGGCCGCGGGCGCGGACATCACCACGACCAACACGTTCACCGCGACGAGCATCGGCCAATCGGACTACGGGCTGCAGTCGCTCGTGCGCGAGATGAACCTGGAAGGCGCCCGGCTGGCGCGCCAGGCGGCCGACGAAGCGGGCGGGCGGTTCGTCGCCGGCTCGATCGGGCCGCTGAACGTCACCCTTTCGCTGTCACCGCGGGTCGAGGACCCGGCGTACCGCGCGGTGTCGTTCGACGACGTCCGCGCCGCCTACGCCGAGCAGATCCAGGCGCTCGCCGACGGCGGGGTCGACCTGCTGATGATCGAGACGATCTTCGACACGCTCAACTGCAAGGCCGCGATCGCCGCCGCCCGCGAGGTCGCCCCGCACCTGCCGCTCTGGATCTCGGTCACGATCGTCGACCTGAGCGGGCGAACGCTGTCCGGGCAGACCGTCGAGGCGTTCTGGAGCTCCGTCGAGCACGCCCGCCCGCTGGTGGTCGGCGTGAACTGCTCGCTCGGCGCGGAAGAGATGCGCCCGCACGTCGCGGAGCTGTCCCGCTTCGCCGACACCTACACCGCCTGTCACCCCAACGCGGGCCTGCCCAACGCCTTCGGCGGCTACGACCAGACCCCCGACGAGACCGGGGCGATGCTCGGCGAATTCGCCGGCTCCGGCATGGTCAACATCGTCGGCGGCTGCTGCGGCACGTCCCCGGCGCACATCGCGAAGATCGCCGAGGCGGTCAAGGGACTCCCGACCCGTAAGGTCCCGGCTCCGCCCGCGCGGACCCGGTTCAGCGGCCTGGAGCCGTTCAAGATCAGCGAGGACACCGGGTTCGTGATGATCGGTGAACGCACCAACGTCACCGGCTCGAAGCGCTTCCGCCGCCTGATCGAGGGCGGCGACCACCAGGCCGCCGTCGACGTCGCGCTGGAACAGGTCCGCGGCGGGGCCAACCTGCTCGACGTCAACATGGACGCCGACCTGCTCGACAGCGTCGAGGCGATGACGACGTTCCTCAACCTGATCGCGACCGAGCCCGAGGTCGCCCGCATCCCGATCATGATCGACAGCTCGCGGTGGAGCGTGCTGGAGGCCGGGCTCAAGTGCGTGCAGGGCAAGGGCGTGGTCAATTCGATCAGCCTCAAGGAGGGCGAGGAGCAGTTCCTCCAGCAGGCCCGGCGCATCCGGGACTACGGCGCGGGCGTCGTAGTCATGGCGTTCGACGAGAAGGGCCAGGCCGACACCGCCGAGCGCAAGGTGTCGATCTGCGGCCGCGCGTACGACCTGCTGACGCAGAAGGCCGGGTTCGCCGCCGAGGACATCGTGTTCGACCCCAACGTGCTCGCCGTGGCCACCGGCATCGCCGAGCACAACGGCTACGCCAAGGCGTTCCTCGACGCGCTGCCGCTGATCAAGCAGCGCTGTCCCGGCGTGCACATCAGCGGCGGGATCTCCAACCTGTCGTTCTCCTTCCGCGGCAACGACATCGTGCGCGAGGCCATGCACTCGGCGTTCCTGTTCTACGCCGGGCAGGCCGGGCTGGACATGGGCATCGTCAACGCCGGGCAGCTCGCGGTCTACGAGGACATCCCCAAGGACCTCCTGGAACTCGTCGAGGACGTCCTGTTCGACCGGCGCGAGGACGCGACCGACCGGCTCGTCTCGTTCGCCGAGAACGTGAAGGGCTCGGGCACCCAGCGCGTCATCGACCTGACCTGGCGCGAGAACCCGGTGCGGGAGCGGCTGGCGCACGCGCTCGTGCACGGCATCGTCGATTTCATCGAGGACGACACCGAGGAGGCCCGCCAGCAGGCGGACCGGCCCCTGGAGGTCATCGAAGGCCCGCTGATGGACGGCATGAAGATCGTCGGCGACCTGTTCGGCGCCGGGAAGATGTTCCTGCCGCAGGTGGTCAAGAGCGCCCGCGTGATGAAGCGCTCGGTCGCCTACCTCGAGCCCTTCATGGAGGCGGAGAAGGAACTCGCCCGCAAGGAGGGCCGCGCGGAAGCCGTTCGCGGGCAAGGGAAAGTCGTGCTGGCCACGGTCAAGGGCGACGTACACGACATCGGCAAGAACATCGTCGGCGTGGTGCTCGGCTGCAACAACTACGAGGTCATCGACCTCGGCGTGATGGTGCCCGCGGCGGTCATCCTCGACACCGCGATCACCGAGGGCGCCGACGTCGTCGGGCTGTCCGGGCTGATCACGCCGTCGCTGGACGAGATGGTCACCGTCGCCGAGGAGATGCAGCGCCGTGGGCTCAAGCTGCCGCTGCTGATCGGCGGCGCGACGACGTCCAAGCAGCACACCGCCGTGCGGATCGCGCCCGGCTACGAGGAGACCACGGTCCACGTCCTCGACGCCTCCCGCGTCGTCGGTGTGGTGTCGGACCTGCTCGACCCCGCGCGGGCCGAGACGCTGGCCGAGGCCACCAAGGTGGACCAGGAGCGCCTGCGCGAGCAGCACGCGAACAAGACGCGCCAGCCGTTGCTGACGCTCGAGCGGATCAGGGCGAACCGCGAAGAGGTCTCGTTCGACGAGGTCCCCCGGCCCGCGTTCACCGGCGTGCGCACGGTGACCCCGGACATCGCCACGCTGCGCGGGATGATCGACTGGCAGTTCCTGTTCCTCGCCTGGCAGCTCAAGGGCAAGTACCCGGCGATCCTCGACCAGCCGGTCGCCCGTGAGCTCTTCGACGACGCGAACACGCTGCTCGACCAGATCATCGCGACGGGCGGCTTCACCGCGCAGGGCGCGTACGCGTTCTGGCCCGCGCACTCCGAGGGCGACGACATCGTGCTCGACGACTCACCGGTGAATTTCCCGATGCTGCGCCAGCAGACCGCCAAGCCGGCGGGCAGGCCGAACCGCTGCCTGTCCGACTACATCGCCCCGGCCGGGGCCGGGGACCACCTCGGCGGGTTCGCGGTGGCCATCCACGGCGCCGAGGAGCTCGCGACGAAGTACGAGAAGCAGAACGACGACTACCGCGCGATCATGGTGAAGGCGCTGGCCGACCGGCTCGCCGAGGCGTTCGCCGAGTACATCCACCTCGAGGCCCGCCGCGCCTGGTTCGAGCCGGACGCCGAGCCGCTGCTGGAAGACCTGCACGCGGAGCGCTTCCGCGGCATCCGGCCCGCGCTGGGCTACCCGGCGAGCCCGGACCACAGCGAGAAGCAGGACTTGTTCGACCTGCTCGGATGCGAGCAACTCGGCCTGGCGCTGACGGAGTCGTTCGCGATGACGCCCGCCGCCAGTGTCAGCGGGCTGATCTTCGCCCATCCGGCCTCGCGCTACTTCACCGTCGGCCGCCTCGACCGCGACCAGGTCGAGGACTACGCCCGGCGGCGCGGCATGGACCTCGCCGAGATCGAGCGGTGGCTGCGGCCGAACCTCGCCTACGACCCCGCGGTGGCGCTGGTGACCGTCTCCTGAACGAGGTGCCGCGAACAAACTGATCGTCGGCGCCGGTACCCGGCCGCTCGGGGGGCTTACGCGGCCGGGTACCGGCAAATCCGACCACCGCTCCGGACACCCATACGGCCCGGGGCGATGCAGTGCTGCCGGATGCGCTTTCCGGCGACAACCACAGAAGAGGGGGCCGGACGGCGATCATGACGTCCGGCCGCCGGCATCACTCGATCGGGTTACGTGAGCAAAATTCGCGCGAGGGTTGACCACTTACCACCACGGTGTCAAAGTAGAACAAACTTCCCCAACAACGGACATGTACGCACACCGCTCGTGTTGGTACTTGTTGGAATGGCGCGTTGACCAGGGTCTGAACACGCGCCTCGCTGCCCACGGAGAGTCAATGATGATCCTGCCCGTGTCCCTTTGGCGTGCCCGCGTGACGACCTTGCTGTTCGTCCTGGCACTGATGTTCGCGCTCACACAAGCCCCGGGCCTGCCCCAACCGGCTTCGCAGGCGGCCCCGAGCGGTCCGGCCGCGCACAGCGTGACCTACGACGGGTACTCGTTCCTCGTCGACGGCAAGCGCACCTATCTGTGGTCCGGCGAATTCCACTACTACCGCCAGCCCAGCGTCGACCTGTGGCGCGACACGCTGCAGAAGATGAAGGCGGCAGGCTTCAACGCGACCTCGCTCTACTTCGACTGGGGCTACCACTCCCCGAAGGAGGGGAGCTACGACTTCACCGGGGTGCGCGACGTCGACAAGCTGCTCGACATCGCCGCCGAGGTGGGCCTCTACGTGATCGCGAGGCCGGGGCCCTACATCAACGCCGAGGTCGACGGCGGCGGGTTCCCGACCTGGCTGTCCACCCGGCCGGGTGACACACGCACCGCCGATCCGGCGTACCTGAAGTACTCCGACGAGTGGCAAGGCCAGATCGACCGCATCCTCGCCCGGCACCAGTGGGTCGACGGCCGCGGCTCGGTGATCGCCTACCAGGTGGAGAACGAGTACTACAACGGCAAGCCCGACGGGCGGACATATCTGAAGCACCTGGAGGACAAGGCCCGCGCCGACGGGATCAAGGTCCCGCTGACCGGCAACAACAACGGCACCTTCAACGCCGGGGACGCCGCGCTCGACGTCGACGGTCCCGACAGCTACCCGCAGGGCTTCGACTGCTCGAACCCGACGAAATGGAACGGCGTCCCGGACCTCTCCTACGCGCGGGTGCCGGGGAAACCGCTCTACACCCCGGAATTCCAGGGCGGCGCCTTCGATCCGTGGGGCGGGCCCGGCTACGCCAAGTGCGCGCAGCTGATCAACGACCAGTTCGCGAACGTGTTCTACAAACAGAACATCGCGGTCGGCGCGACCGCGCAGAGCTTCTACATGCTCTACGGCGGCACGTCCTGGGGCTGGAGCGCGATCCCCCAGAACTACACCTCGTACGACTACGGCGCGGCGATCACCGAATCGCGCCAGCTCGACCCGAAGTACGGCGAGGACAAGCTGATCGGCTACTTCACCCAGTCCGTCGCGCCGCTGACCAAGACCGACAAGCTGGCCGCTCTCCCGCCGGAGGCGCCCGCGGTCAAGGACACCGCGCGGGTCAACCCGGACACCGGGACCCAGTTCCACGTGCTGCGCCACCAGGACTCCACCTCGACGGCAACGACCGCCACCCACCTCGCGCTCGACCTCGGCGCCGCCGGGAAGTACCCGGTCGTGCCACAGGCACCGGGGACGGCCCTGCAGCTCAACGGGCGGCAGTCGAAGATCCTGGTCGCCTCCTACGACCTCGGCGCGACGCCGATGCGGTACTCGACCTCGGAGATCATGACCAGTGCGACCATCGGCGGCAAGGACGTCGCGGTGCTCTACGGCGACAGCGGGCAGGCCGGTGAGACGGTGCTCAACTTCGCCGCGAAGCCGACGGTGACCGTGCTCGACGGCGCGGCCGACTCGACCTGGGACGCGGCGCGGGGCGACCTTCGCCTGAACTACACCCATCACGGCCTGACCAGGGTGCTGGTCACCGGTGGCGCCCGGCCGCTCCTGCTACTGCTCGGCGACAAGGACACCGCGAAGACGTTCTGGCGCCAGGACACCGCGAACGGTCCCGTGCTGGTGCGCGGCACCCACCTGCTGCGCGCCGCGTCGGCCGCGGGCCGGACCCTGTCGCTGAGCGGTGACACCGGAACGGACGGCGGCGTCGAGGTGTTCTCGAACGCGTCGAAGGTGCGCTGGAACGGCAAGGACGTCGCGTCGCGGCAGACCACCAGCGGCAGCGTGACCGGGGAGCTGCCGACGGCCAAGCCGATCACGCTGCCCGCCCTCGACGGCTGGAAACACCAGGAGGAGTCGCCCGAGACCCAGCCGGGCTTCGACGACTCGACCTGGCCGGTCGCGACCAAGACGACCACGAACAGCCGGACCACCCCGGCCACGCTGCCGGTGCTGTTCGCCGACGACTACGACTTCCACACCGGCAACACCTGGTACCGCGGCCGCTTCCGGGCGAGCGGCAAGGAGACCGGGATCGGCCTGACCAGCCAGAGCGGCGGTCCGGCCGGGATGACCTCGGTCTGGCTCAACGGCCGGTTCCTCGGCTCGGCCAAAGACGGCAGGCAGGACTTCGCCTTCCCTCCCGGCTCGCTGAACAGCGGCGACAACGTGCTCTCTGTGCTGACGGTGAACATGGGCCATGAGGAGGACTACAACCCGCCCAACGGCAACAAGGCCGCACGAGGGCTGCTCGGCGCGACCCTCACCGGCTCGCCGCTCACCGCGCTCACCTGGCGGCTGCAGGGCACTCGGGGCGGAGAGGACGGGCTCAACCCGGTTCGCGGGCCCCTCAACACCGGCGGCCTCTACGGCGAACGGGCAGGCTGGTCGCTCCCCGGCTTTCCCGACCAGGGCTGGCAGAAGGCCACCCTGCCCGCCGCCGACACGAACCCCGGGGTGTCCTGGTACCGGACCACGACCACGCTCGACCTGCCGCGCGGCCAGGACACCTCGCTCGGGCTGGAGATCACCGACAACCCGCAACGCCACTACCGCGCGCTGATCTTCGTCAACGGCTGGCAGCTGGGCCAGTACCTCAACGACGTCGGCCCGCAGCACAGCTTCCCGATCCCGAACGGCGTGCTGAACCCGCAGGGGCACAACACGATCGCGGTCGCGGTGTGGAACACCGACGGCAGCTCGGGCGGCCTCGGGAAGATCGGGCTGGTGAACTACGGCAGCTACGCGTCGTCGTTGACCGTCGGCCAGAACCAGAGTCCCGGCTACGACGCGCGCCGCTACGCCATTCCGGCGGCACCGGCACGGGTCGCGGTCGGCGCACCGGACACGGTGAGCGCGGGGCAGCAGATCACGGTGTCCGCCTCCATCACCGTGCCGCCGACAGAGCCACGGATCACCGAGGTGGTCCCCGAGCTCTCACTGCCCGAGGGCTGGACGGCGGGCCCCGCCTCGCCGCGACAGGTCCCCCGCGTCGACAGCGGCGGTTCGGCGACGTTCACCTGGCCGGTCACCGTCACGGCGGGCTCCCCCGCGAAGGTCAACACCGTGTCCGCGCTGGTGCGGTACCGGCAACAGGGCCGCTCTCTGTCCACAAGCGACAGCCGGATCGTCGGTACCATCCCGCCCGCCCCGCCGTCGGGGGCGAACCAGGTGAGCGCGTTACCGTTCCTGTCGGCGGCCAACGGCTGGGGCCCGGTCGAGCGGGACACGAGCAACGGCGAGGACAAGGCCGGTGACGGCAAGCCGATCACCCTGCGCGGCAAGACGTTCCCCCACGGCCTCGGTGTGCACGCGGCGGGCGACGTCCAGCTCTACCTCGGTGGCCGCTGTAACCGTTTCACCGCGACCGTCGGCGTCGACGACGAGACAAGGGGCGGGGGGACGATCGCGTTCCGCGTGCTGGTCGACGGGCGGACGGTGACGACGACACCGGTGCTCAACGGCACTTCCGCGACGATCCCGATCGACACCGCCGTCACCGGCGGCCAGGTGCTCGACCTGGTCGTGGACGACGGCGGGGACGGCAACGGGAACGACCACGGCGACTGGGCCGAGGCGACCCTCACCTGCACGTAGCCGCCGAGGTCTTGTCAGGCGGTACCTGACGTCTGTAAGGTACCGCCTGACAAACCGAGGAGGAACCCATGCCAGACGTCCGAACCGAACCGGCGATCGCGAGCTGTTCGTTCTGCCGGAAACCGAACGCCGAGGTGGAAAAGCTCGTCGCGGGGCCCGGCGTGTTCATCTGCGACGGGTGCGTCGCCTTGGCGTCGCAGGTCATCGCCGGTGCGCCGGAGTCACCGTCGCCGGTGGCGCCGTGGGACCTGGAGATGACGCTCGACGCGGTGCTGGCCGCTCTTGGTCCGGTCGCGGCCGCGGGGGTGCAGGTCGAGCGGAATCTTGGGCTGTGGGTGGCCAAGGCACGGTCGCTCAAGGGAACTTGGTCTCAGATCGGTCAGGCGCTGGGCATGACTCGGCAATCCGCTTGGGAGCGCTTCTCTGGTGAGGAGTGATCTTCTTGGGTTTTAGGGGTTGGTCCTTGCCTGGCGGGTTGGCTTTCTTTTGGGGGTCTGGGTTTAGGGATTGTCCTCGCCGGACGGGCTGGCTCCGGGAAGGCCGGGGGGTGCGGTGGGGGTGGTGGTCTTCCCGTCGCCTGATTGATGGCTACCACGCCGCGAGGGTGCCGCAAGGTTGGGAGGGCC
>NZ_JAYMZS010000201.1:0-9113 GCF_035828755.1 Amycolatopsis sp. H20-H5
ACGCCGTAGTCCGCCGTCATGGTGGCCTTCAGGGACCGTTGCGGAGAGGTCAGTCGGCGACGGGCGCCAGACGACCGGCTTCCCAGGCCTCGCGGCGCTGGGCCTGCAGGACCGGGTCGGCCACCGGGGCGGCCGAGAGCAGCCGCCGGGTGTAGTCCTGCTGCGGGTTGTGCAGCACCTGGTCGCGGGTGCCGACCTCGACCAGCTTGCCGTGCTGCATCACCGCGACGCGGTCGGCGAGCAGGTCGACGACCGCGAGGTCGTGGCTGATGAACAGGCAGGCGAACTGCAGCGACTGCTGCAGGTCCAGGAACAGGTCCAGCACCCGAGCCTGCACCGACACGTCGAGCGCCGAGGTCGGCTCGTCCGCGATCAGCAGCGCGGGGTCGAGCGAAAGCGCCCGCGCGATGGCGACACGCTGGCGCTGGCCGCCGGAAAGCTCGTGCGGGTACCGGTTCAGGTAGTGGCCGCCGAGCTCCACCTTGTCCAGCAGCGAGGACACCCTGGCGTTGAGTTCCTTGCCCTGCAGCACCTTGTGCAGCACCATCGGCTCCGCGATGGACTCACCGATCGTCATCTTCGGGTCCAGCGTCGAGGCCGGGTCCTGGAAGACGATCGAGAAGTACCGGCGCAGCGGGCGCAGTTCCTTGTTGGACATCTTCGTGATGTCACGGCCCGCGATCGAGACAGTGCCCTCGGTCGGCGCCAGCAGGCGGATCGCGCAGCGGCCCACCGTGGACTTGCCGGAGCCGGATTCGCCGACCAGGCCGACGATCTCGCCCTTCGCGATGGTCAGCGAGACGTCGTCGACCGCGCGGTTCTTGGCCGTGCCGCGGCGTCCCGGGTACTCCAGCACCAGGTTCTTGATTTCCAGTGCGGGCGCGGACTCCTCGATGACCGCTTCGAGCTCGGCGTCCACCAGCCGGATCTCCTCGGCGATCTTGGTCGCCTCTTCGCTGTTGACGTCGGTGATGCCCGCGTCGTCCAGCAGGCGGCGGCCCTCGGGACGCTGGCCGAGCACCGGCACCGCGGCGAGCAGCCTGCGGGTGTACTCCTCGCGCGGCGAGGCGAACAGCTCGCGCACGGGCGCTTCTTCGACGATGTTGCCCTGGTACATCACGACCACGCGGTCGGCCAGGTCGGCGACGACGCCCATGTCGTGCGTGATCAGCACGATCGCGGTGTTCAGGGTGTCCCGCAGCTTGCGCAGCAGGCCGAGGATCTCGGCCTGGACGGTGACGTCCAGCGCGGTGGTCGGCTCGTCGGCGATGATCACCTTCGGGTCGCAGGCGATGGCCATCGCGATGACCACGCGCTGGCGCAGCCCGCCGGAGAGCTGGTGGGGGTACTGCCGGAACCGCTCGGGCGGGTTCGGGATGCCGACCATCTCGAGCAGTTCGATAGCGCGCGCGTCCGCGGCGGCCTTGGAGATGTCCTGGTGGGACCGCAGGGCCTCGCGCAGCTGCCAGCCGACCGTGTAGACCGGGTTCAGCGCCGTCATCGGCTCCTGGAAGATCATCGCGATCTCGTTGCCGCGGATCTTCTGGAGGTCCTTCTCCTTCAGATCGGCCAGGTTGCGCTCGCCGAGGCGGAGCTCACCGGCGATCCGGCTGGTCTTCGGCAGCAGCCCGAGCACTGACATGGACGTCACGGACTTGCCGGAACCCGACTCGCCGACGACCGCGACGATCTCGCCCGGCTTCACGTCGAAGCCGATGCCCTTGACGGCGTCGACGACGCCGTCCTCGGTGGGGAACGAGATCGTCAGGTCCGAGATGGACAGAACGGATTCGGACGTGCCGGCGAGGCTCGCCGATGTTGCTTCAGTACTCACCAGATGCCCTTCGTGGGGGTACAGACCGTTACGGCGTGTCAGCCGTGACCCGCGCGAGAATAACCGAGGCCCAGTACAACTAAGGTGTGAGCGCCACAATTAATCTGAACCCGTGATCTCCGCGAAGCCCCGAAAGCTGCTACTCGTCCATGCGCATCCCGATGACGAGAGCATCACCACCGGGGGCACCATCGCACGCTACGCCGCTGAGGGCGCCGAGGTGACCGTCGTGACCTGCACGCTGGGCGAGGAGGGCGAGATCGCGCCACCCGAGCTCACGCTGCTGGGGGCGTGGGCCGCAGACCAGCTGGGCGGGTACCGCTCCGGCGAGCTGGCCGGGGCGGGCGCCGCGCTGGGTTTGAGCCGTCATCGTTATCTGGGCGGTATCGGCCGGTGGCGGGACTCGGGTATGGCGGGCACTCCCGCCGCCGAGCACCCGCGTGCTTTCACCCGCGGCGCCGTCGTCGGGCAAGTGGAGCAGCTCACTGAGCTGCTCGACGAGCTCCGGCCCCAGGTGGTCGTCACCTACGACGCGTTCGGTGGCTACGGCCATCCCGACCACATCCGCGCGCACGAGATCACCATGGCGGCCGCGTCGCGAGCCGCGTCGGTCGCGCGGGTCTTCCACACCGTGTCGTCACAGAGCGCGGTGAGCCGGGGACTCGCCGCGCTGCGAGCTCGTGGGGGGTCACCCTTCCGAGTGCCACCGGAGGGTGAACTGCCGGTGACCCCGGACGAGATGATCACCACAGTCCTGGACGTCGAGGCACACCTGCCCGCGAAGCTCGCCGCGCTGCGCGCGCACGCGACGCAACTGACCGTGCACGCCGACGACCAATCCGTCTACCAATCCGCGCACTTCGCGCTGACCAACGACGTCGCCCAGCCGATCCCGCCGCACGAGTACTTCGTCCTCGCGCACGGACCGGTCCCCGGCGCCGCGACCGACCTTTTCGGAGGGTTGTGACCGTGCCGGAACCCCTGTCCGCGGCACAGCGGTGGCTGCTCGTGCTGCTCGTCGTCGACGC
This sequence comes from Amycolatopsis sp. H20-H5, assembly GCF_035828755.1. Classification (NCBI taxonomy): domain Bacteria; kingdom Bacillati; phylum Actinomycetota; class Actinomycetes; order Pseudonocardiales; family Pseudonocardiaceae; genus Amycolatopsis; species Amycolatopsis sp. H20-H5. The sequence continues at coordinate 2,863 of NZ_JAYMZS010000201.1, forward strand.
GGTGGTGCTCGCCCTGCTGGAGCTGTTCTTCCTGCCACTGCGGCTCGACGGCGTGGTGCTCCCGAAACTGGGCGACATCCCGATGCCGCTGACAGTCGTGGTCGGCGTGGTGACCACCCCGCTGCTCGTTTCGCTGACCGGCAAGCTCGTCCGGCCGTCCCTGTCCTTCATCCCGCTGGTCGTCTGGGTGGTCGTGCTGCTCTGGGTCGGCCTGTTCGGGCCGGGCGGCGATCTGGTGCTGGTGCAAGACTGGCGAGCGCTCCTGCTGCTCGGCGGTGGCGCGCTCGGTGGCGCGCTCACGCTCGGCGGGGGCTTGGGTGCGGCGGCCGCTCGGTCCGCCGCGAGGGGACAGCGTGATTCGGGAGGACAGCGTGATTCGGGAGGACAGCGTGGCTGAAGCGATCACGGACGAGCAGGTGGTGGCCGTGCTCCGGCCGTTCGTGCGCGGCTGCGGGCCGATGCTCGACTCCTTGCGCGAGGCCGATCCGCTGGGCCTGCAGGCACGCGGCCGCCGCGGCGGTGCGGACGATGAGCTCGCGGAGGTCGAGTCCGGCCTCAAGGAGAAGCTGCTGAACGGGCTCACCTCGGTGAAGGTCCCCGGCACCGCGGCGTGGGCCGAGATGAACGGCTACCAGCGCACGAACTGGTGGATGAACCGCGTCGGCCGGTTCACCGCGCTGATCACGTCCATCCCCGGCCTCGGCGGCGCGCTCGCCGACCGGCTGCCGGTGCAGGACGCGCTCGGCTCGGCGGCGCAGGGGTTGTTGCTCTGCGCGATCGCGGGGGAGTACGGCGTGACCGACGTCGGCGCCCGCGTCCGGCTGATCGCCTGGGTGCTGTTCGAACGCGACATCGATCCGGTGATCGCGGCGGGCAAACACGCCTCGCACGACGAGTCGGCGGAGTCGGCCGAAGCCGAGAAGCTGACCGAGGAACTGGCCGAGTCCGAAAAGAAACACGGCAAAATCACGCTGAAGGCGAGCGCCGGAACGCTGTGGCGGCTGGGCCGTTCACTGCTCGGGATCGTCGGTGAACTCGAGAAGCGGCCGCGGGGCCGCCTTCTTCATCGTGCACTCGGCATGTTGCCGGTTGTCGGGATGGCGGGCGACTACCTCGGCGAGCGCTCCGGCCTCAAGCGCGTCTGGAAACGCGCCCACACCTGGTTCACCGACCACCCCGAAGTGCGCTGAACGGTCCGTTCATCGCACGCCGGGCGTGGGGTCAGTGCCGCCAGAACATGAAGACGTAGTTGCCGTTCGCGGCGCCCGCCTGGTAGCCGCCGATGGCGTCGAAGATCGTGTCGGCGATGTCCTGCAGCAGCGCGTTGGCCGGCCGGAAGGCGAAGAGCACGGCGAACAGGATCAGCGGCGCCCACGGCCGGGCACGCGCGCCGAAGTCGCGGGCCTGGGGGGAGAGGTACGGCTCGATCGCGCCCCAGCCGTCCAGCCCGGGTACCGGCAGGATGTTGATGAGGAACGTGAGAACCTGCAGGAAGGCCAGGTAGGACAGGCCGTAGACCAGTGCGTCGGGCATCCGGATCAGGGACACCACGAGCGCGATCACGATGCCGACGCCGAGGTTGCTCAGCGGCCCGGCGAGCGAGACCCACGAGGAGACCGAGCGCGAGCGCAGCGCGCCACGGTTGATCCAGACCGCGCCGCCCGGCAGCGGGATGCCGCCGATGAGCAGGAACACCAGCGGCAGGACGATGGAGAACACCGGATCGGTGTACTTCCGCACATCCATGGTGAGGTAACCCTTGTGGGCGACACTGAAGTCACCGCCCCGATACGCCACCATCGCGTGACCGAACTCGTGCAGGCTCAGCGACGCCACCCACCCGCCGATCACGAGGAGTACCACTCCCGCGACGATCAGCGGGTCCTGGTTGCGGGCGGAAAGCGTGGCCTGATCACCAAAAGCGGCGAGCACGCCACCTACCACGGCGACCGCGAGGATGCCGAGGAACACCGGACTGGGTCGTACTGCTGATCTCTGCACCCCACCAGTCTTCCGTATGCCCGATGTGAAGTTACCGGCGTGTCCCCTTGCGCCGCGCCCGTCAGGTATCCCCCGAACTCGCTACTCGGCTTGACCTGGCCGCACTACACGGGTGTAATCACAGAGATGTCATTCGCTGCTGCAAGGGGCGCGGCGAGTGGTGTTTCAACACCGCCAGCCTGGGGAGTGCGTGGAAGCGAGGAGGCGGACGTGCGGTTAGACGCCGATGGACGGGAATGGGGGCACGTCGTGGGTTGGGGCGAAAACCCGGAGCAGCAGCTGGGTGATCTCACCAACCTGTTCGACGACGGGTCCACCGAGGAACAGGAATGGCAGGAGCGCGCCCTGTGCGCGCAAACGGATCCGGAGGCGTTCTTCCCCGAGAAGGGCGGCTCGACCCGCGAGGCCAAGCGGATCTGCCTTGGCTGCGACGTCAAGGACGACTGCCTCGAGTATGCGCTGGCTCACGACGAACGCTTCGGCATCTGGGGCGGGCTGTCCGAGCGCGAACGCCGGAAACTCAAGAAGCGGGCTGGTTAGTTTATTGCGCGAACGGACTTGCGCTGCCAGGGCATGACTTTGCCACCTACGTCACTTTGGGTGCGCAGGCGCCCTGCCATCGCAAGTCCGGGGCCTGGCGGCCAAAACGCGCAACCTCAAGGGATCAAGGGACTCTGGTCGCGTTAGCCGTGGTCGCGGTAGCGGTGGTTGCGTTAGCCGTGGTTGCGTGAGTCGTGGTTGCGGTAGTGGTGGTTGCGGTAGTGGTGGTTGCGTGAGTCGTGGTTGCGGTAGCGGTGGTTGCGTTAGCCGTGGTTGCGTGAGTCGTGGTGGCCGTGGTTGCGGTCGTTGTGGTTGCTTGGGTGTGGTGCTGTCAGGTGGGTGCGGTTGGGCTTGGTGTGGGTTCACGCGGTGGCGACGGGCGGTGCCCGTAGGGTGACGGAAACCTGTCGCCGCCTGTACAGGAGTCTTCTTTGCCTCGCACGGTTCCCGTTCTGGCCATTGTGGTCTGTCACGACGGCGAGAAGTGGTTGCCGCTGGCGCTTTCCGCCCTGCGCCGCAGCACTCTCCGGCCTCGTCACGTTCTCGCCGTCGACACCGGCTCCACCGACCGCACGCCGCGGTTGCTGGCGGAGGCCGTCGAGTCGGTTGGCCCACTCTCCGGGACGGAATCGCTGTCCGTCCTGGACGGCGTGCTCACTCTTTCGAGTGAAACAGGATTCGGCGCCGCGGTCACCGAGGCCGTCGAGCACGCGGTCGGCCGCTGGGGCGATCCCGGTGCGTGGATCTGGTTGCTGCACGACGATTGCGCGCCGGACCCCGACTGCCTCGACAACCTGTTGCTCGCCGCCGAGAACTCGCCGTCGGCCAAGCTGCTCGGCCCGCTCGCGCTCGACTGGGCCGACCCACGCCTGATCGTCGAAGCCGGGCTCTCCACCGACTCCTCCGGGCATCGCCAGCAGATCGCCGCCGAGGGCGGGCAGCGCACCGAGGTGCTCGCGGTGCCGAGCGCCGGCGCGCTCGTCCGGCGTGACCTGTGGCACGAGCTCGGCGGGTTCGACCCCGGCTTTTCCTTGCTGCGCGAGGATCTCGACTTCGGCTGGCGGACGAACGCGGCGGGCGGGCTGGTGCTGTCCGTGCCCGCCGCGCGGATCCGGCACGCTCGCGCGCTCACCACCGGACAGCGCGTGCCGGACGCGCTGACCACCTCGCTCACGGCCGCGAACCGCCAGCACGGACTCCGGGTGTTCCTCGTCAACTGTTCGCCGTTTTCCTTCTGGACGGGCATGATCCGACTGCCCGTGCTGTCGGTGCTGCGCGCGATCGCCTTCCTCCTGCTGCGGCGAACCGGCGAGGTCCGGGCCGAGCTCGCGGCCGCGGCCTACCTGCTCAGCGGCCGCGGGAACCTCCGCGCCGCCCGTGCCGCCCGCCGCACGGTGAGCAGGCCCGGTTCGGTGCGCGGGCTGTTCGTCGGCCGGGTCACGAGGCTGCGCAACGCCGTGCGCGCCGGGATCGTCGGGCTGGTGCGGCGCGGCGTCGAGAGCGAGATGGCGCTGGGAACGCTGCCCGAAGCCGCGGAGCAGGAAAGCGCGTGGATCTCGCCGGAGGCCATGCGCGCGGCCGACGAGGCCCGTCCGGTGGGGCCCGCCGCGCTGCCCGCCGGCGCGATGCGCGGGGTCGGCTCACAGGGTTCCGGGCTACGGCGGCCGAGCGCTGTCGTGGCTGTCGCGCTGCCCGAAACGTCTCCGGCCGACGAGCCGGACGCGAGTGCCAAGCCGCGGCCGTCGCCGTTCCGGCGTGACGAGGAGCGGCACGCCGAGCCGGAACTGGTGTTCGTCGAGGTCGACCGGCGGCGGGTGCTCGCCGCGACGGTGTTCGCCCCGCCGGTGGTGCTGCTCGTCCTGCTCACCGCGCTCGCGCTGGTGCTCAACGGCGGCAGGCTCGGGCTCGACCTGTCCGGTGGGAAGCTGCTGCCGGTCGGCGGGCTCGGCGAGATCTGGTCGTCCTATCTGGCGCCGTGGCACGCGGTTTCCGGTGGCACCGCGAGTCCCGCCGCCGCGACCCTGCCGGTACTCGGTGTCCTTGGCGCGTTGTTCGCACCGCTCGGCGGCCCGGCCGCGCTGGTCGCCATCCTGCTGATCGGGGACATCCCGCTGGCGGCGTTGAGCGCTTACGTGGCGACGCGCAAGCTTCGCGTCCGCCGCTGGGTGCGCGCGGCCGTCGCGGCCGCGTACGCGCTGCTTCCCGCGGCGACGGCGTCGGTCGCGCAGGGCAGGCTCGACGTCGTCGTGGTCCACCTCCTGCTGCCGCTGGTGGTCGCCGGGCTGGCCGGTCTGCTGACCCGCGCCGACTCGCGCTGGCTGCACGTCTCCGCGCTCTCCGCATTCGGCGTCGCGCTGCTCGGCGCGTTTTCCCCGCTGGCTCACGGACTCGCGCTCCTCGGGCTGCTCATCGGGTTCGTGGTGCTGCCCTCGCCGACCGGGCTCGCCCGGCGGATCGCCTCGGTCGGCATCGTCGTCCTGCTGCCGCTGGCGTTGCTGCTGCCGTGGCCGAGCGTGCTGCTCAAACATCCGGAACTGCTGGTCCACGGGCTCGGCGGCGGCGCGATCCCGGCGACCGGCGCGGACCTGGCCGGACTTGACCCCGGCGGCACGGGCGCCTGGCCGATCGGGGTGGCTGTCGTCGCCGCGGCCTTGGTGGCGCTGGTGGTGCGGCCGACGAGACTGGCGGGTGGCGGGCTGGCGCTGGCCGTGCTCGGCATCGCCGGGCTGGTGCTCGTGCGGCTGCTGGAACTGACCCCGATCCAGGGCGGCGCGAAGTCCTCCGGCTTCGCGGGCGTACCGCTGCTGCTGATCGGCGCCGGTCTGCTGTGGGTCGTGCTGTCCACCTGGCAGCGCGGTGCGTCGAAGGCGACGGCCTCGGCCTGGCTGCTCAAGTTCGGCGCGGTGGCCGGGGTCGCGGTGCTCGCCGCGCTGGCCACCGGCGCGGTGCTCGAAGGCGGAAAGGGGCCGCTGAAGACCGGCGGCCGCGTCCAGCTGGCGCCCGCCGTCACACAGGAACTGTCCGCGACCGGACGATCGGTGCTGGTACTCGGCGTCGGCGCGGAGCCGGTGCGCCAGACCGGCGGGCGGCTCGCCCACTACGGCGACGACGAACTCGCGCCTACTTCTGGCACCCCGGAGCGGCTGGCGGGCTGGCGGCGGGACCTTCTGCAGGGCACCCCGGACGCTGCCAAGCAGGCTCTTTCGGCGGCCGCGGCTTCTGGCGTGCTGTACGTCGTCCTGCCGCCGGGCGCCAACGCGGACGCGTTCGTCGCGCTCGCCAAGGACCTCGTCGCCGTGGCGCCCCCGGCCTCCGACAGCAGGCCCGTCCTGCGCCTGCTGCCGCCCGGCGGGCAGGTCACGCTGATCTCGCCGGAGCTGGCGAAACAGGCCGTGACCGGAAAGGGCACGCCCGGTGCGTCACCTGGCGTGTCGGCGGTGCAGGCTGGTTTGCCGGATGTGCGTGTTCGCGTGTCCGACGGTCCGCAAGGACGGTTGCTGGTGCTGGCCGCTGAGCAGGAGGCTGGCTGGCAGGCGACGGTCAACGGCAAGGCTGTTCCGACGGTGCCCGCTTGGGGGCACCAGATCGCGGTCTCGGTTCCGGCTCGGCAGTCTGAGGTTGTGGTTGAGCATTCTGGTGCTACCCGCAGCCTGCTTCTGCTGGCGCAGATTGCGGCTGCTCTTTTTACGGCGCTTACGGCTGTACCGGCT
>NZ_JAYMZS010000202.1:0-8941 GCF_035828755.1 Amycolatopsis sp. H20-H5
GCAATGAGTACAGCACTTCTGGCTGCCCGTGAGCCTTCAGGGCTTGCTTGAGCCGGTTGCCTGGAAATCGGGCATGGCCGGTTCTGAGGGGGCGGGGGCGCGGCAACGCGTCCCCGCTACCCGACGAGATCGAACTCTCCGCACTGACCCGACAATGCCTCGACCGCCGCATCAACGACCTCGACACCCTCAACACCGAACTCACCGCATGGCAACACGCCACCAACACCGACCAACGCCAAGTCCGCTGGCAATTCACCACCGACGACGCACGCACCAAACTCCACCACCTATACCCACACAATTAGCGGCGACAGTCTACTAGGGACATGATTCTCCTCCTGTTGAGTTAGTCAGCCGGACTGGACCGGCGTCGCTGTCGGGTCGATCTCGATCTCTGGAGCGGGTTGGGCCCGCTCTCGTGTTGCCTCCGCGCCAGCGGGCGCCACCGATTTCCGGTGGCAGCCGCGCTTTACTGAATGCACGATAGCTGTCGATATCGTGTGTTGAGAGGATCACCCCGAAGCGCCTCGCCCGTCGCTTGCCCCGACGTGACACCCGTCACGGTCGGCGATGGGCGTGTGGGACAACTTTGCGAGATTCAGGCGTTCATCGCGGCGACCTGCGCATAGAACGCAGCTGGGTCCTGGGCTAAGCCGGCTTTGGCTGTCCGGCTCCAGTCGTCGATGAGCACCTCCACCGAGCCGGCGTCCAGGCCGTCGAGCGTGGCACGCACCACGCCGGCGGGATCCAGTAGTGGCCCCCCCTGGTAACCGGACATCATGTCGGTGTCCGCCGCACCCAAGTGGACACCCAGGACCTGGGTTCCTTGCGCGGTGAGCTCCACGCGGGTTCCGTTGGTCAAGCTCCACTCGGCGGCTTTGGCTGCCGAGTACGAGGTGACTCCGTCCCAGGAGAACCAGGACAACGCCGAGAGGACGTTGATGATCGCGCCGCCGCCGTTACGGCCCAGGACGTCGGCGAACGCGCGGGTCACTGCCAGGGTGCCGAAGAACTGCGTGTCCATTTCTCGGTGGATCTCGGCGAGATCGCCGCGGATGAGGTTCTGATAGGTCGCCACACCGGCGTTGTTGATCAGCAAAGTCAAGTCGTCGGCGACCTCCGCGGCCGCGCTGATCGTCTCCGGGTCCAGCAGGTCCAGAGTGAGGGCCTGCGCTCCTGGTGTGGTGATCGACCTGGGGTCGCGGGCCGTTGCATAGACCTTGGCCGCGCCGCGCTCCAGCAGCTGCTCGGTGAAATGGCGACCCATGCCCCGGTTTGCCCCGGTGACCAGCGCTACTGAGCCTTCGATGTTCATTGAGTCTCTCCTGTTCAACGGTGGTTTTTACGCTGCATCGCGCTAGAGTCGACGCTAAACCCTGACGCTAACGTCAGGGGCAAGGGGTGAGATGGGAGTCACTATGCGGATTGGCGAGCTCGCCCGCCAGACCGGTGCCAGCGTGCGCGCGCTGCGCTACTACGAGGAACACGGCTTACTGAGTGCGCACAGGACCGCCAGCAGTCAACGGACCTACGACCCGGACGCGGTAGAACGGGTACGGCTGCTGCGGCGCCTCTACAGCGCCGGACTTACCAGCTCGACCATCGCCACGTTGCTGCCGTGCGTCAGTACCCCGTCCGATCAGGTAACCCGCCAGAGCATCGACATCATGCGCCGCGAGCACGCCCGAATCAGCGGCCAGATAGCCGACCTGACCACCACCCGCGACGACCTGACTTACCTGATCGACGCAGCAGCAGCATTTCACCGCGATCAGCGGAGGATGTCCTGAGTTCCGTGGAACTTCGGTGGCGGCCCGATGATCATCAGGCGGCGTTGACGTTCTCATCATGACGGGTCGCGCCGGCGGTTTCGGTGATCCGTGCCAGCGTGTTCGCGTAGCGATCGCAGGTGCATGTGGCCGGTGACGCGGTGGACCTGCTTGCCGGCCTCGATCATGCCGGCGGCGCACCAGCGCAGCGCCATCGTGCCGTCGCGCCAGTTCTTGACGTTGCTCGCGTGATCACGGCAGATCGAGATCATCGACTCGATCGCATTCGTGGACCGGAACGTCCGGGCGAGGGTGGGTGGCATGTTCAGGCGCAGCACGGTCAGGGACTCGGCCATGCCCTCGCGCAGGCTCGCCGCCGCGCCGGGGTGGGTGCGGTCGAGCGCGGCGGCAAGGGTACACAGTTCGGCCTCGGCGGCCAGTGCGGAGGAGGACCGCCGGCACGCCCTCGACGCCGTGACCGCCTTCACGGCGGCCTACGGGGCGAAGTTCCCCACGGCCGTCGCGAAGATCAACGACGACATCGAGGTGCTTCTAGCGGTCTATGACTTCCCGACCGAGCACTGGATTCACCTGCGCACTACCAACCCGATCGAGTCGATTTTCGCCACTGTCCGGCACCGCACGAAGATCACCCGCGGGCCCGGATCGCGGGCGGCCGGGTTGGCGATGGCGTTCAAGCTGATCGAGGCCGCGCAGGACCGCTGGCGCGAGGTGAACGGCCCGCACCTGGTCGCGGTCGTTCGCGCCGGCGCCACGTTCGTCAACGGCAAGCTCGTCGAGCGACCCGACGACCATCACCGACCGGAAGCCGCCTAAAAGATCTTCATCCACAGGTCTTGACTATTGCTCGGCGTGTCGATCAGCAGGCACAGCGGAGCTGTGTGGGGCATCGAGTCACTGCACTGGATCCGCGACACGCTCTATCAGGAAGACGCATCTCAAGCCAGAACCAAATCCGGACCCAGAGTCGTGGCCGCACTCCGCAATCTGACCATCGGCGCATTCCGACTCAAGGGACGCCACGACATCACCGACACCACTCGTCGGGCAAGTCGCTTCATGCACCGGCCCTTCGACATCCTTGGCCTCGCATGATGATCTTGAAACGGCCCTGCAATGCAGTTGATGCTTCGAGAATTAATCCTATGAACGCTCACGTAATTACCCGTGCGTTCACAACGGAAAACAACGACGCGCTCCGACAAGTGGACTGCCACTAGCCGAGGGCCTACTTAACTGCCCGACGGGACTGGAACGATCCTTGAATCCTTCATCGTTACGAGACAACCGCGGGATCCGCATCATTTCGCCGTGCGTTGTCTTTTACGAACTCCAGCGCTGCGATGACCCCATTAATCTGCTGGAGAGCCATCGTGACGTAGGGATCACTGGGAATACGTTGGAGATGCGGCGCGAAGACGCCGGTAAGTGTTAATCGAAGTTTGTTGAGCACTGCATCGAGCTGACGTTTTTCAAAAATTATCCAGTCACTTGGGTCGTCCGAAAACGCGTAGCCGCCCCGCAGCGTCCAGGTTAAAGGTGTGAGGTGCTCTGCCGCTGCGGTTTCTCTGATCCACCTCAAGCCGTTGCGAACCTGATAGAGAGTTAGCTCGGTCACGTCGATCAACTGACGGGTCGACAGACCTTCGGGCCTTGCGGCCACGAGCGCCAGCCGAACCCTTTCTCCTACAACAGCACGCGCGAGTGTGATTCGAGGCATGGTCTAATCCTCGGCAAGCAACTGCGCAAGCTGCTCGTCCATACTAGTGTCATCAGTATCGACGGCAGTCTGACACCAGTCGGCAGCGGAACGGACATTGTCAAGGTACCGATGGATCGCCTCACGTTCCTGCTTGGCAAGTTGTCGGCCTCGCAGCGTGGGCAGTGCCCTGTTCACAGCAGCAACAAAAGCCGTGCATCCACCAATTAGCTGGTTGACCTCCATCGAGTACCGTAGCTCACGAGCAGCTGGGATTCGTTCCTCGATGTCGTCACGCACCTGCCGCGACCGGTCGAATTGCGCATTGTTCACGATGTGCCGGGCAGTGTGATCGGCCATCGCCCTGCTGGCCACCTCAGGCCGACATAGCAAAGTGGTCGCGACCGTAGCAGCGACATCATCTTCCTTAACCAAGTCGTGAACTTTGGCGACTTTTTCCTCGCGGGTCTCCGGATGACTGGGCGACCTTCCTGCTGCACGCGCGGCGTCGTCAGTTCGCCAGTACTTTCGGCCTGTGCGCGGGTTCTTGATTGGCCGCTTGATCAAGGAAAACCGGCTGGGTAGCCCGTTGAGGATCCGATGAGTTGTAAAGCTAGCCATACTCAACTGCCGCTTATTGCTCGGCCATGCAGCGGCGGTTGAGCGGTAGCTGATAAGGGTCTCGAACTCCAGGCCGATGTCCTCGGCGAACATCCGTAGGGTTTCATATGTCCCTCCGCCCGCTCCCCCAACGAGCTTCATCGGTTCGATTTCAAGCGCGATGTCTCCGAGGTCGAACTGATGTCCGCTAATGGCCTCCACAGCGCGCAACGCGCGCTTCAGCAGCTGGTCGTATCTACGAGCCGTAACCTTGCCGACCTTCTCGGCCATGGGGTGCCCTTCCTGCCTCCACACGTCAGATAGTTTCCGGCGGGTCGGGCGGCAACCCGCTGAGCTACAGGTGCGTATGTGCCTCCTCGCCGGTCGTCAGTGTGCTCGCCACAAAGCGAACACACAAGGCCTCGTAGGGCATGTTTTTGCAGGTCAGAGGACCTTGCTTGCCGTTCGGCAAACCGTCTCTGGGACGGTTTACCGAACGCCCCGCCTCTGCCTCCAGGCTCGGTTGCGGCAACGCGGCGAGCAAGTCACTACGTTCGCCCGGCGCTCAAGACCTGCCACCCATGTCCTTCCGCAACCTGGACATGTCCGACGTTCAGACGTTTCCGCCTGTCGAAGTATCGCGACGCGATGGGCGAGTCGTGTCTCCAACCGCCAGTGGCGAGACCGGCACACGCTTGAGCAGAACTTCGCTGCAGCTGGAGCGGATGCAGACAGCGTCGCCCTACAGAACAAGCAGCTTCTTGAATGACTCTGGTCAGCCATGTGGAGCATGGTGGCAATAACCTGCGCAAACATCAATCGTCAGACCAACCGACCGCTGCCGCGCTCTGGTTCACTGTCACGATCGAGCTCGGAGCATGGCATCTTCCCGTCGTGGCTGCTGCGCGGGTGACCTTCGCAGTCGTCCCTCTAGCCCAACAGGGCAGCGCAAGACTGGGCCAAGTGCCGGAGACGTCTGAGCCGCCAGAGCTGAGCAACCGGAGTTCTCTATGCAAGCCGTGATGCAAGGCGGGTGCGTCGCCGCGGGTACGAGGAGGTTGCCAAGCCCAGCCATCCCTCGCCACGCCCAGCGGGAGGCGCAGGCCGGCGTGAGCACGACGCTGTCTCTCCGCCAGACGGCGGTAGCCCCGATTGCTTGTCCTGCTGCGTCCACTCAAGTACCGAAGCAGCAGCCTCAACGAAGGCGCCACAGGCCCCGACCCGACAGCCGTTGAGACGACGAGCCCTGAACACCCGACAGATCCGACGAACAGACAGCCTCGATACGTAGTCTGGCTCAGCGCTCCAGCCACGGCGCTAGCAAAGCCTCCAGATCAGCATCCGACAACGCGTGAGGCCCACCTTCGAAACTCATTCCATCGCGAAGCGTCACGCGCCGCGTAGAACTCCACCTCGAACGCACGCATCAAGACATATATGAAACTCACCAAGTTGAAACGCTCCCGGAGCCGCGCGAGCAACCTCTGTCGCGCTGAGAACCGTGACGTCGGCGAACTTCAACTCCTCAGCAACCGGATCGAGCAGCTGGGTGAAGATATCCTTCTTGTTCTCCATCACTGAACAACGAACCACGAACAAGTCAGCCTTCTTCGGCGGCGAGCTGCCCACAAGCGGCCGCGATCTCCTGACCACGCGTGTCGCGCACCGTGCACGCCACCCCGCCGGCATTCACCAGCCGCACGAACTCCCGCTCCACCGGCTTCGGCGACGCGTCCCACTTGCTGCCCGGCGTCGGGTTCAACGGAATCACGTTCACATGCACCAAATGACCCAAATGCTTACGCAGCACCTTCGCCAGCAACTCCGCACGCCACGGCTGATCATTGATGTCCCGGATCAACGCGTACTCGATCGACACCCGCCGACCTGACGTATCGGCGTAGTACCGGGCGGCCGACAGGACCTCGTCCACCGACCAGCGCTCGTTCACCGGCACCAACGTGTCCCGCAGCTCGTCATCCGGCGTATGCAACGACACCGCCAACCGAACCTGCATCTTCTCGTCCGCCAGCTTCCGGATCGCCGGCGCCAAACCCACCGTCGACACCGTCACCGAACGCTGCGAAATCCCCAACCCATCCGGCGCGGGCTCCGTGATCCGCCGCACCGCGGCCACCACGCGCTTGTAGTTCGCCAGCGGCTCACCCATGCCCATGAAGACGATGTTCGACAGGCGGCCGGGGCTCGGGATGCCGTCGGGGCCCGCCATCAGACCGTCACGCATCACCGCGGCGGCCGAGCGGACCTGGTCGACGATCTCCGCCGTGGACAGGTTGCGGTCGAGGCCACCCTGTCCGGTCGCGCAGAACGGGCAGGCCATCCCGCAGCCGGCCTGGCTGGAGATGCACAGCGTGGCGCGGTCGGGGTAGCGCATCAAGACGCTCTCGACCAGCGTGCCGTCGTGCGCGCGCCAAAGCGTCTTGCGGGTGCTGCCGTCGTCGCAGGCCATGGCCCGGACCTCGGTCAGCAGCGGCGGCATCAGCTCGTCGACGAGCCGCTGGCGTGACGCGGCGGGGATGTCGGTCATTGCCTCCGGGTCGACGGTCAGCCGGGAGAAGTAGTGGTTGGACAACTGCTTCGCGCGGAACGGCTTCTCCCCGAGCTCCGTCACCGCAACGATACGGTCGCTCAGCGTGAGGTCCGCAAGGTGATGAGGCGGAAATCCCCGCTTCGGGGCGTCGAAGACTAAGGTCGAGTAGCCGGAGGGAGTCGCACCCGCCGCCGCTCGCAGAGTGAAGTAGGCTGCCAGCGAGGTGCCCGAGGCTCGGGTCCTTTTCTGTCAGCCCCTTCCCGAACGGTACGGGCGCCTTTCGACGCATACCGCTCTCCAGTAGTCATTTCCGGGTGGTGACTGTTACTCGTCCGGCATGAATATCCTGATGGCACGTTTCACAGACCACGAGGGTCTTGCGCTTACGCATCGCCATCAGATGCACCCATGATGGCCGTTCTGGCCGACCTGGCTTGTTCAAATCTGCGAGTTTCCGGATGTGGTGAACTTGCAGCCCTACCCCTCCCTCGCACAATTCACACCGTCCAGCGAGAAGCCGATGGATCAACTCGTTTCGCTTGGCGGTGGCCATGATCGGCTTGAGGTCGTCCATGACCGCAGTGCGCTTACGCATGAGCGGTATCCCGCCGAAGCGGGCGACCAGCGGCTTTCTACCTTGATCGCGCCGCACCGTGACCTGGAAGCAGGTCCTGGAACCGTTGTCGGTGTCGATGCTCGCCTTGTACTTGCGGGCCATCTTCGCCACAGTGGACTTATGCTTCCCTGCCAGGGTCTTGAGCATCGATGTCTCCATGACCCAGCGCAGCTTGCCCAGGCGGAACACATCCTGGGCAAGAAGGTAATACTGGATGAACCCGCGATACTCCGACCCATACTTGGCGACGATCGTGTAATCCTCGTCGTGCAGCAGCGAGCCGCGTTGCGCGGGCTTTCCCTTGCTCATGTAGCGGGCGCACCGTTCCCGGATGACATCCCGTGGCACGAACAGACCGATCGCGCTGTTGACCGCCCGACGGTTCCGGGTGATCTTCGTGTCAGCGTGTTGCGTCCTGATCTCGTAGCCGAGAAACCGCGCCGCCTGGCTGGTGGCGTGGGTGATCAGGGTCTTGGGCTCAGACAGCGTCAGTTTGAGTTCCTCACGCAGAAACTGCCCGACCTTCGACTTGATCTCCTCTGCTTCGCTTCGGGGACCGGCGAACCCGAACAGGAAGTCGTCGCAGTACCTGACATACCGAAGTCGTCGATAGCCAGGGTCGTTCGGGTCCTGGCTGGGCACGGTACGGCGCAGGCGCTGTAGCGTCCGCACCGTATCCCGGTCTCCATGCCGTCTGGCCTTCGCGATCTGACTTTCGACGCGTTGGTATCTGGGTTCGGATCGACGCCTCTCGCCTCGGGTGTATTCCGGTATCAATTGCTGTTCAACGAACCGGTCGAACCGGTCCAGATAGATGTTGGATAAGACGGGAGAAGCGATCCCGCCTTGCGGTGCGCCACTGAGCGTGGCGTTCCACCGCCAATCCTCCAAGTACCCGGATTGAAGCATACGGTTGACCAGTTGCAGGAACCGGCCGTCATGGATATTAGCCGCCAACGTCGAGATCATCACCTCATGATCAAGGCTCCCGAAGTAGTCGGCGAGATCTCCTTCGACAAACCAATGCGTCCCTTTCCAGACCGAGACCACCTCGCTCAACGCGGTGTGACAACCTCGGCCGGAACGAAATCCGTGGGACCGGTCGGAGAACTGGACGTCGTAGTACGCGTCAAGGAGCACACGAACCACTTCCGCGACCAGTTTATCCGACCAGGGCGGCATCCCCAACGGGCGTTTCTTTCCGTTCTTCTTCGGGACATACACCCTTCTGGCCGGTGACCACCGGTACGATTCCGAGCGTAACGCCTCGATGATCGAATCGATTTTGGCCAGGGACATGCCGTCCACGGTCTCCTTGGTGACTCCTGGCGTCATCGCACCCTTGTTGGCGTAGATGCGCCCGTAGGCCAGCAAGAACAGTTCCTTGTTGAACAACTGCCGGTACAGCCTTTCCAACGGCAGACCACGCCTGCCGCGTTCCCGGATGACACTCAGTACAGTTTCAGCGTCCTGCATTGCGCAGACCTCCCTTCGCCGAGCATCCTGACTACCTGTGCGACTTCGCCCTGTGAACGGCTTTCCCGCTCTCCCCGGCGGCACGGCAAAGGCAAGATCACGTTGAGTGACATTGGTTGCGTACGGTAGCGATGATAGCGAGCGCTCTGAGTGGGCTGCGGGCGATCCGTTCGGTCGTTCGTTTGATGGCGTTGGTGCCGTTGAGT
>NZ_JAYMZS010000203.1:0-8844 GCF_035828755.1 Amycolatopsis sp. H20-H5
GTCCTCGGCCGGGGCCGAGCCGACCACCTGGTACGCCGCTTCACGCAGGACGTCCTGCGCCTTGTCGACGTCGTTCTTGGTCGCGGGGTAATACGCGCACACGATGACCAGCGTCGCGCCGGAGTCGGCGGCGACTCCGGCCGCGCGGTCTACCGCCGCGAAGGACGACTGGGAGCCGTCCGTGCCCACGACAACGGTCCGATAAGCAGCCATAGCCATCCTCCACCGAAGACTCGGGTCCACCACGCGCGACCAGGGCCGCCACGCGTGTGAGCAGGGACATCAGCGGATTTGAAACCGTCCGCCTGCTGTCTTCCGCTCCGTTGGGAGATGAGGCTACTCGCCAGTCGGTTTGCTCGCGCCTGCTGGCCGGGGGGAGGGCTTCGGCGCGGGCGTGGCCTTCGGCACATCGGCCGTCCGCAGCTGCACGGTCGCCTCCGCGTCGGGGCTCTTGGGCTTGGCGGAGGCGGCCATCGCCTTGGGCCTGTCCTGCTTCGGCGGCTCCTCCGCCGGCGGTTTCGTCTCTTCGCCGAGCACGTGGTGTGCCTCGGCCAGCACCGTCCTGGCCGAGCGGACCTGCTCGGCGAGGCCGGCGCGCACCTTGCGCAGCGATTCCACCCGCTCGGTCGCCTGGGTGATGCGCCGGTTCGACTCCTCGGTCGCCGTGCGGACCCGGCGGCGGGCCTCGTCGGCCGCCTCGGCGAGCCGGGCGTTGGCCTCGGTGATCGAGTCCTGCTTGCGCTTGCCGACTTCCTGGACGGACTCGCGCTGACGGCGGTCGATGTCGCTCTTGGCGGCTGTCTCCTCCTCGAGCACCTTCGCGCGGATGGCGGCCGCGTCCTCGGTGGCCTCGCGGACGCGGCGGGCGGCCTCGGTCTTGCTCGCGGCCTCCTGCTCGGCCAGCGCGCGCATCGCCTCGGTGCGCCGCGCGGCCATCGCGATCTCGAAGTCCTCTTCGATCTGCGTGCGGTGCTGCTCGGACTCGGTGTTGAGCCGGTCGCGCTCGGCCGTGCCCTTGTCGGTGATGTCCTTCGCCTCGGCGCGGGCGGTCTCGAGCACGGTGCGGTGCTCGGCTTCCATCTCCTTGCGCCGGGAGTCGAGCTCGGTGAGCAACTGCTCGTAACGGGCGCGCATCGCGCTCGCGTCGGTCTCGGCCTTCGCCCGGATGTGCCCGGCTTCGGCCTCGGCGCGGGCGCGCGTGTCCGCGGACTCGTCCTGCGCCAGCCGCAACATCCGTTGCAGGCGCTCGGAAAGACCTTCGACGCTCGTCGGCGGCTGGGCCAGCCGCTCGACCTGGCCGCGCAGATCGGCGATCTCGCCGCGCGCGATCTCCAGCTGCCGCGCCAGATCGCCTGCCTGGGAGATGGCCGCGTCGCGATCCGACGTGAGCATCTTCAGGTCGCCGTCCAGCCGCTCCAGGTGCTCGTCGACCTGCGCTCGGCTGTAACCGCGCTTCGCCACGTCGAAGCCGGCTCCCAGCGGCACCAGCTCCCGTTCCTCGCCAAGGCTCATGGTCCTACCGTAGCCGGTTGGCGGTGTCCGGCGGCGAGCCGGATGCGCCGAAGGGCACCCTTTCAGCGGTGAACGCGATCAGGATGCCCTCCGGCGGTGTTTCACTCCAACGGGTTACGCGTCCCGGAAGGCATTGATGGCGTCGAGGTGCTTTTCGCGCAGCTCGTGATCGCGCACGCCGAGTCCTTCCTCCGGTGCCAGCGCGAGCACGCCGACCTTGCCCTGGTGCAGGTTGCGGTGCACGTCGAGCGCGGCCTGCCCGGTCTCCTCCAGTGGATAGGTCTTCGACAGCGTCGGGTGGATCAGACCTTTCGCGATCAGCCGGTTGGCCTCCCACGACTCGCGGTAGTTCGCGAAATGGGAGCCGATGATCCGCTTGAGGTTCATCCACAGGTACCGGTTGTCGTACTGGTGCATGAAGCCCGAGGTCGACGCGCAGGTGACGATCGTGCCGCCGCGGCGCGCGGCGTAGACCGAGGCGCCGAACGTCTCGCGGCCCGGGTGCTCGAACACGATGTCCGGGTCCTCGTTGCCGGTCAGCTCGCGGATCTTCGCGCCGAAGCGCTGCCACTCCTTCGGGTCCTGCTCGTTCTCGTCCTTCCAAAATTGGAAGCCCTCGCCGGTGCCCTTGCTGCGGTCGATCACCAGCTCGGCGCCCATCTTGCGGCAGATCTCCGCCTTCTCCGGGCTGGACACGACGCACACCGGGATGCCGCCGCCGTTGAGCACGTACTGGGTGGCGTACGAGCCGAGCCCGCCCGACGCGCCCCAGATGAGCACGACGTCGCCCTGTTTCATGTCGGCACCGTTGCGGGAAACCAGCTGCCGGTACGCCGTCGAGTTGACCAGCCCTGGGGAGGCGGCCTCCTCCCAGGTCAGGTGGTTCGGTTTGGGCATCAGCTGGTTCGCCTTGACCAGCGCGACCTCGGCGAGGCCGCCGAAGTTGGTCTCGAAGCCCCAGATCCGCTGCTCGGTGTCGAGCATCGTGTCGTTGTGCCCGTCGGGGCCCTCGAGCTCGACGTTGAGGCAGTGGGCGACGACCTCGTCACCCGGCTTCCAGTTGTGCACGCCGACGCCGGTGCGCAGCACCACGCCGGACAGGTCCGAGCCGACGACGTGGTACGGCAGGTCGTGCCGCTTCGAAAGCGGCGAGAGCTTGCCGTACTTCTTCAGGAACTTGAACGTGGAGACCGGCTCGAAGATCGAGGTCCACACGGTGTTGTAGTTGATCGCGCTGGCCATCACGGCGATCAGCGCCTCGCCCGGCCCCAGTTCCGGGGTCGGCACGTCGTCGAGGTGCAGCGACTTGCGCGGGTCCTTGTCCCGGCTCTCGAGGCCCTCGAACATGGCGGCCTCGTCGGCGTGGACCGTCATCCCGCGATAGCTCTCGGGTACCGCCAGGGCGCCCACGGCTTCCGGCTCGCCGGACAGAATGGCCTGCTGGATCTCGCCGAGCTGAGTCATCGAACCCTCCGCGGGTGGTGTGGCTGTGGTGGCGGCTAAATTACTCATGAGTAACTCGCGGGCACAACTGTACGAGACACAACGGGGGAAAACATCTCGAACTGTGACGCACTCATCTTGACCGGCTGGCCAACCAAGGCGGATGATCGAGGGGTACCGACCCTTGATCGACAGGCTCTTACCAGCCCGGAGGTGAGCACGATGAATGAATCCACCACGCGCCCTTGGACGCGGTCCTACGACTGGGCGGAGGTCGTTCTCGGCGCCGTCGCCGCGCTGTCACCCCTTTGGATGACAACGGACAACGCCGCCACCTGGACTCTCGTGGTCCTCGGTGTCCTGATCGCGCTCGACGGCTTGGCGTCGCTGGCGCGGCCGGGCATGGTCTACGGCGAAGGCGTCCAGATCGTCCTCGGCGTGCTGGCCTTCGTCTCGCCCTGGGTCATCGGGTTCACCGGGTTCACCGGCGCGTCCTGGACGGCCTGGGTGGTCGGCCTCCTGACCGTCGTCGCAGGCGCGGCCGCGATGCCGATGGCGAACGCTGAACACATCCGGATGGCAGGGCAGCACTGAAGGTCGGAGCACGGGCATGAGCGAGGACTCGGCGAAGGAACGCATTCTGCGAGCCGCGGAAGCGCTCTTCGCCGAGTCCGGCTTCGACGCCACCCCGACCTCCCGCGTCGCGGAGCGGGCCGGGGTGCCGAAGGGGCTCGTGCACTACTACTTCAAGCGCAAGGCCGATCTGCTCACCGCGTTGGTCGACCGGCTGCCCGACGGGCGGATCGAGCCTGCCAGCGTCGTCATCCCCGGTGACATCGCGGGCAGCCTCCGCCGCCTGGT
The DNA here is from genome assembly GCF_035828755.1 of Amycolatopsis sp. H20-H5. Lineage (NCBI taxonomy): Bacteria > Bacillati > Actinomycetota > Actinomycetes > Pseudonocardiales > Pseudonocardiaceae > Amycolatopsis > Amycolatopsis sp. H20-H5. The sequence goes on from NZ_JAYMZS010000203.1 coordinate 3,817, forward strand.
CGGCGAGCTCGACCGCCGGTTCAGCGGCTCGCCCGTGCTGTCCCACCTGCTGTGGCGCGAGGCCGACACGCACCACGCGGTGCGCGACGCGCTGCACGAGCGTTTCCAGCAGCTGGTGCGGCAGGTCCGCGCGGTGATCGTCGCGGCCGCGGGCGGCACCGTGGCGAGTGCCGACGTCGATTCCGCGTCCGGTCTGGTGGCCCGTGCCGTCAGCCATCGGCACGCGACGGCCCGGCACGCCGCCGACGACCGGCCCGCCGAGTTCGACGGCGAGCTCGCGTTCATCGCGGCGGCCCTGACCCCTCGCCCGCAACGCAGCTGAAGGTCGCCCTTGTTAGGTCCACCGCACCAAGGGCGACCTTCAGCAGGTCCAAGAACGCGTCTGAGAACTGTCGCAGCAGCCGCCGCTCGAAGCCTCGGGCGCCTGTCCTTCGAAGCCGCCTACCCTCCACAAAGGACGGAAAGTCGGCCCATTCACCCGTTTCATACCGCCATGACCGTTTCATGCGTGCCCCTGAAGGCCACCATGACAGCGTTAAACGCCGTGAAGGCTCCCATCAGGGCACACGGCAAGTCTGGGGTGTCGACTGAAGGGGACCTTCCCTCGACTCAACCTTGCAAAAGTCCCCTTCACCAGAACAGACCGTGTGAAAGTCCCCGTCAGTCACGCGGCCCCAGGCGCCAAACTGGACGACATGACATCAGTTTCCGGACGCCTTCTAACGCATCAAGGGCGACCTTCAGCTGCGGTCAGTGGTCCTTCGCGGGTTCGACCAGCTCGACCAGGACGCCGCCCGCGTCCTTCGGGTGCACGAAGTTGACGCGGCTGTTCGACGTCCCGCGCTTGGCCTCGTCGTAGAGCAGCCGCAGGCCCGCGGCGCGTAGTGCGGCGGCCGCGGCGTCCACATCGGACACCCGGTAGGCGAGTTGCTGCAGGCCCGGCCCGCTCCTGCCGAGGAACTTGCCGATCGCCGAGTCCTCCCGCAGCGGCGCGAGCAGCTGCAGCTGGGTCTCGGTGCCCGCGGTCCCCGGCGCGCGCAGCATGGCCTCGCGCACGCCCTGCTCCTCGTTGACCTCCTCGTGCGCGACCTCCAGGCCGAAGTGCTCGGCGTGGAACGCGATCGCGGCGTCGAGGTCGGGCACGGCGATGCCGACGTGGTCGATGGCCGTCACGAAGGTCTTCAGCACGTTCTGCATGGCTCGAAGAATAGGGCCGCGCGCAAGTGCCACGGCTCACACTGGCTCCATCAAGAGGCCCCGGCCCCGGGTATGGTCGCGAGAACTGCCCTTGCACCGATGCTTGGAGGATGTCGTGTCCGGTTCCGTGATCCTGGGTGCCGCCCGTACCCCCATCGGGCGGCTGCTCGGTTCCCTCAAGGACTTCTCGGGCGCGCAGCTCGGTGGCGTCGCCATCAAGGCCGCGCTCGAACGCGCCGGGGTCGACCCGGCCGCCGTCCAATACACGATCATGGGCCAGGTGCTCACCGCGGGCGCCGGTCAGATCCCGGCCCGTCAGGCCGCGGTCGCCGGGGGCATCCCGATGAGCGTGCCCGCGCTGACCATCAACAAGGTCTGCCTGTCGGGGCTCGACGCGATCGCGCTGGCCGACCAGCTCATCCGGGCCGGCGAGTTCGACCTGATCGTGGCCGGTGGCCAGGAGTCGATGACCCAGGCACCGCACCTGCTGCCGAAGTCGCGTGCCGGGTTCAAGTATGGCGACACCACGCTGGTCGACCACCTGGCCTACGACGGCCTGTTCTGCGCGTTCGACCAGGTCGCGATGGGTGCGTCGACCGAGAAGTACAACAACCGGTACGGCCTCACGCGTGAGCGGCAGGACGAGTTCTCCGCCCGCTCGCACCAGCGCGCGGCGGCGGCCAGCGAGGCCGGGTACTTCAAGGACGAAATCGCACCGGTGTCGATCCCGCAGCGCAAGGGCGACCCGGTCCTGTTCTCCGTCGACGAGGGCATCCGCGCCGACACGACGGTCGAGAGCCTCGCGAAGCTGCGTCCCGCCTTCGCCTCGGACGGCACGATCACCGCGGGCTCGGCGTCGCAGATCTCCGACGGCGCGGCCGCGGTCGTGGTGGCCAGCAAGGCCATGGCCGAGAAGCTGGGTCTCACGCCGATCGCCGAGATCGGCGCGCACGGCGTGGTCGCCGGGCCGGACGCGAGCCTGCACGAGCAGCCGTCGAACGCGATCCTCGCCGCGCTGGCGAAGGAGAAGCTCACCGCCGACGCGCTCGACCTGGTCGAGATCAACGAGGCGTTCGCCGCGGTCGGCGTGGTTTCCGGCGAGAAGCTGGGCCTGAGCGCGGACCGGATCAACGTCAACGGCGGCGCGATCGCGCTCGGTCACCCGATCGGGGCCTCCGGTGCCCGGCTGGCCGTGCACCTGATCCACGAGCTGAGCCGCCGGGGTGGCGGCCTCGGCGCGGCGGCGCTGTGTGGCGGTGGCGGCCAGGGCGACGCGCTGCTGCTGCGAGTGCCGAAGCCCTGACGACTTGCCGGTACAGCAGGACATCGACGAGCTGGTCGGCCGCGCGCGGGACGGCGTTCCCCGCGCGGTCGCCCGGCTCATCTCCCTGGTCGAGGACGCCCATCCGCGGGTACGGGAGATCGCGCACGCGCTGACGCCGTACACCGGCAACGCGCGGATCGTCGGGCTCACTGGACCGCCGGGAGTCGGCAAGTCGACCTCGACCTCCGCACTGCTGACGGCGTTGCGCGCGGCGGGCAAGCGGGTCGGCGTGCTGGCGATCGACCCGTCGTCGCCGTTCTCCGGCGGCGCGCTGCTCGGTGACCGGATCCGGATGACCGAGCACGCGGTCGACCCGGGAGTGTTCATCCGTTCGATGGCCACCCGCGGCCATCTCGGCGGCCTGGCCTGGGCGACGCCCCAGGCCGTCCGGGTGCTCGACGCCGCCGGGTTCGACGTGATCCTGATCGAGACCGTCGGGGTCGGACAGTCCGAAGTGGACGTTGTCCGGCTCGCCGACACCACCGTCGTGCTACTCGCGCCCGGCATGGGCGACGGCATCCAGGCGGCCAAGGCCGGGGTGCTGGAGATCGCGGACGTGTTCGTGGTCAACAAGGCCGACCGCGAGGGCGCCGAAGCCACCGTGCACGATCTGAAACAGATGATCTCCTTGGTGCGCCGGGAACTGCGGGGCCCCAGCTGGCGTCAGCCGATCGTGCGGACGGTCGCCTCACGCGGCCAGGGCGTCGAGGATTTCGTGCGTGCGCTCGAAGAGCACCACGAGTGGCTGGTGTCCCGCGACGAGCTGCCCCGCCGCCGGGCGGCCAGGGCCCGCGACGAGATCGAGGCCATCGCCGTCCGCCAGCTGCGTTCGGAGCTCGTCGACCTGCGCGACGGCGACCGGCTCGCGGAGCTGGCCGAGCGGGTCGCCGTGCGCGAGCTGGACCCCTTCGCCGCCGCGGACGAGCTGATCGGCGACCTGCGGAGCTGACCTCGCTCAGGTGCCGAGGTACTGCTCGATCCGCTGGAAGTCCTGCTCGATGTGCGCCGCGCTGCCGGTGACATTCGTGAACCAGCTGCCCAGCTGGGCGTTCTCCTCGCCGGTGAGTGGTTCACCGCCGGTGACCTTGCCGACGTACCCGGTGATCACGCCGACCTGAGTGCGGAACTGCGGAATCCGCTGGCGGAACTGGTCCGCGACCTCGGGATCGAAGATGTCGCCCAGGTGGACGAGGCCGTTGTTGACGTGTTCCTCGGCGTAGAGCGCGGCCGCCACGGAGGCCAGCTGCTCGGGCAGGGCCGCGTCCGGCCTCGGCAGGTGTGCGCGCATGAGTGAACGCGCGGAGCCAGTGGTCTCGAGCAGCCGCTTTCCGTCCTCGGCGGACAGGCCCGCGTCCTTGTCGAAGGTCTTGATCGCCGTGCCGACGCCGTCGAGCAGACCCGGGATCGGGTCGGGCCCCGTGCGGGCCGCGGCGCCGGGGAATCCCGCGCCGACCCGGTCGTGCACGAAAACGCGCTGGAGGTAGGCGTAGAGCAGGATCAGTCCGTTCAGCTGGTATCGCGTTTCCACAAGCTTCCGCTCTCTCGTTTTCACTCCCCGGAGGGCACGTTAGCCCAACCGGGTGACCGATCGGGCCGCTTTCCGGAAGACGGCACCTACCAACGGACCTGTGGACCCGGCGGGAAATCGCCCTATACTTCGGTTCCTTCGTTGGCGGGTCACTCTGGGAGGCACCGATCGTGCGCAGGTTCGCGAAAGCCGTCGTCACCGTGCTGGGAGCGGGCTTGCTGCTCGCCGCGGGAACCGGGGTCGCTTCGGCTTCAGCCCCGGCCGCTCATCCGCCGAAGGTCACCCACGGGCCCTGTCAGTACACCCAGACGCCCGACGATCCGGCCGCGCGGCCCGTGCCGCTGCCCCCGGATCCGCGGCACACGCCGAACCGGGGCAAGCTGGACATCCAGCTGAAAACCAACCAGGGGAACGTGCCGCTCAAGCTGGACAGGGCGAAGGCGCCCTGCACGGTGCAGAGTTTCGCGCACCTGACGGCGTTCCGGTTCTACGACCACACGACGTGTCACCGGCTCACCGCGTACTCGACGTTGAAGGTGCTGCAGTGCGGCGACCCGACCGGCACCGGTGAGGGCGGCCCCGGCTACAAGTACAAGGACGAGCTGCCCGTCGACCTGCCGAACGCCCCGACCGACCCGACCGGAACGCGCAAGATCTACGGTCGCGGCCTGCTGGCCATGGCCAACGCCGGACCGGCCACCAACGGCAGCCAGTTCTTCGTCGTCTACGGCGATTCCGTGCTGCGCCCGAACTACACGGTGTTCGGCACGGTCGGCGCCGAAGGAGTCGCGACGCTGGACAAGGTCGCCGCGGGCGGCATCGTGCCGGACCCGGCCGCCCCGCCGGGCGGCCCGGCCCCCGTCGACGGCAAGCCGGTCCTGACCACCGACATCCTCCGCGCCCGCTTCGGCTGCTGACCCACCGCCCCGAAGGTCCCTGAAGGCCACCATGACGGCGTTAAACGCCGTCATGGTGGCCT
>NZ_JAYMZS010000204.1:0-8616 GCF_035828755.1 Amycolatopsis sp. H20-H5
GTTTAACGCCGTGATGGTGGCCTTCAGGGGCAGTGGAATTGTGCGACGGTGGTCACCGTCTGACCAGGCCCGGTGCGTCGGCGATGAACTTGTCGAGTACCCCGTCCGCGACCTTGATCGGCCCCTGCGGCCGGGTGGTGCCCGGAATGGTGTGGATAGCCGACGCTTGCGCGGCCAGTTCGGCCGCCCGCTGGAACGCCTTGTCGTCGCCGGAAGCCAGACCATCCACAGTGGACTTCAGCGCCGCGCCCCACAGCGCGAGCGCGTCCAGCCACGGCTTCGCCTCCGCCGCGAACGCGGGATCGGCGACCCCGGACCGGATCCGCGCGGGCGCGCCAGCAAGTAGCTCCGCGTAGTTCTTCAAGTCCCGCAACGGTTTCCCGGCACGGATGGCGTCCGTCTTCGCCTTCAACACCGGCGCCTGCGGCTGCCAAGGGGTGTCCCCGAAAGTCGGCGCCAGGTGCTGGGTGTCGAAGAAGGCGAGCAGCGCCTCGGTCGTCCGCCGATCGCCGCCGGACAGGTAGTCCGCCGCGGCGCGCCACGTACGGGCCGGGTCGTAAGCCGTGTCGTTCCAAGCGAACGAGGCGCCACCGAACAGCGCGACCTTGCTCGCCGACGCCTGGTTCATCGGGTTGAGCACGATGCCGCCAAGAGCCTCGTGCAGCCCGGCCTCACGCTTGTCGTACGGCGCCAGCAACAGCCGCCCAGCGGTCTGGCCGTAGTCGTTCACCGGATAATTGTCCCACAGGAACACCTTGCGGCCCCACACTTCCGACGCCTTCTCGGCGTCGGCGACGCTGATCGACGGGGGCACCACAGCGGTCCCGGTCCACTGCACGACGACGCGCTTGTCGAGCGTCTCCCGCAGCACCTTCTTGTACGGCGAATCGGCGATGTCGGAGTACTCGGTCGGCACCATCTGCAGCGGCTTCGCGTCCGCGAGGGTGTCGAGACAGCCTTGGACCGCGTTGAGCAGATCCGCCTGCGCCCGCCCGGCCGCGGCCTGCCCGGGAGCGCCGTACTTCTGCTGGTCGTTGTCGCAGTTCCACTTCGTGTAGCTGATGTCGTCGAGTGCGACGTAGAAGCTGCGGGCGCCCACCGCGTGGAGCGACGCCAGTTTGTCCTTCAGCTTCTGGACGTCCGCCGGGTCGCTGTAGCAGATCGAGAGCCCCGGCGAGACCGCGTAGGTGAACTGCACGTGGTGCGTCTTGGCCGCGTCGACGAGCTCCTTGAGCGACGCCAGGTCTACGGCCGGGTACGGCTCGCGCCACTTGTCGCGCAGGTAGACGTCGTCCTTCGGCGTGTAGATGTAGGTGTTCGCCTTGACGTCGCCGTAGAAGGCCAGCTGGTCCAGCCGGTCGGCGTGCGACCACGGGGCGCCGTAGAAGCCCTCGATACTGCCGCGCAACGCCATCAGCGGGTGGTCGACCACCGACACCGCGGCGATCCCCGCCTTCCCCACGAGCTGGCGGAAGGTCTGCGCCGCGTAGTACGTCCCGTCACCGTCGTTGCCCGCTAGCGCGACCACGCCACCTCGGCCGGAGGCCTTGCCTGCCAGCGAATACCCCTCGGCCGCGAGCTCCGCGGGACGCGTTCCGCCCGCTTCGCTCAGAGCTTGCGAGACAACCTGGTCGTCGATCGCGCCGACGACGACCTTCAGCGCACCGCGTCCGCCGAGCCGGATATCACGGGCGCCCGCACGCGTGAGCGATTGGCGAACGAGGGCCTCGGTCGGCGCGTCGACACCCTTGCCGAGCACCAGCGCGACCTCGCGCGGGACCCGGATCTCCCGGCCGTTGGGCGTCATCTGCTGGGGCGAAGGGGTCACGACGGGCAGGGGTGACGGGCGCGACTGGCCGGTTGACGCGCCTGCGGGCGTCACCACCACCGCGGCCACGACCAGGGCGAGTACAACGGCAAGAACGGAACGCGGGGACACGGGACCTCCTCGGTAGCGGTCTGGTCCAGACCAACACGGAGATGATCCACAAGTCAAGCAGGCACGAAAAAACCCGGCCCGCCGAAGCGGACCGGGCTCTTTTTCGCCTTGGGGCTGGACTCAGAAGTCCATGCCGCCCATGCCACCGGACGGGTCCGCGGGAGCGGAACCGGCCTTTTCGGGCTTGTCGGCGACGACAGCCTCGGTGGTCAGGAACAGCGCGGCGATGGACGCGGCGTTCTGCAGCGCGGAGCGGGTGACCTTGGTCGGGTCCGGCACGCCGGCGGCGAGCAGGTCCTCGTAGACACCCGTGGCGGCGTTGAGGCCGTGGCCGAGGGGCAGGCCCTTGACCTTCTCCACGACAACTCCGCCTTCGAGGCCGGCGTTGATGGCGATCTGCTTGAGCGGAGCCTCGACCGCGACGCGAACGATGTTCGCGCCGGTGGCCTCGTCACCCTCGAGCTTCAGGCCCGCGAACGCGGCTTCGGCAGCCTGGAGCAGAGCCACGCCGCCACCGGCGACGATGCCCTCTTCAACAGCGGCCTTGGCGTTGCGCACTGCATCTTCGATGCGGTGCTTGCGCTCCTTGAGCTCGACCTCGGTGGCGGCGCCGGCCTTGATGACGGCAACGCCGCCGGCCAGCTTCGCCAGACGCTCCTGGAGCTTCTCGCGGTCGTAATCGGAGTCCGAGTTCTCGATCTCCGCGCGGATCTGGTTGACGCGACCCTGGATCTGGTCGGCGTCGCCAGCACCCTCGACGATGGTGGTCTCGTCCTTGGTGATGAGCGCCTTGCGAGCGCGGCCCAGCAGGGAGAGGTCGGCGTTCTCAAGCTTGAGGCCGACGTCCTCCGAGATGACCTGACCACCGGTGAGGGTGGCGATGTCCTGCAGGATCGCCTTGCGGCGGTCACCGAAGCCGGGCGCCTTGACGGCGACGGACTTGAAGGTGCCACGCATCTTGTTGACCACCAGGGTGGCAAGGGCTTCGCCCTCGACGTCCTCGGCGATGATCAGCAGCGGCTTGCCGGACTGGATGACCTTCTCCAGCAGCGGCAGCACGTCCTTGACGGTGGAGATCTTGGAACCGAACAGCAGGACGTACGGGTCCTCCAGCTCGGCTTCCTGACGCTCCGGGTCGGTTACGAAGTAACCGGAGATGTAGCCCTTGTCGAAGCGCATGCCCTCGGTGAGCTCGAGCTCGAGACCGAAGGTGTTGCTCTCCTCGACAGTGACGACGCCTTCCTTGCCGACCTTGTCGAGCGCCTCGGCGATGAGCTCGCCGATCGTCGTGTCGGCAGCGGAGATCGAGGCGGTAGCAGCGATCTGCTCCTTGGTCTCGATCTGCACGGCCATCTTGTGCAGCTGCTCGATGACGGCCTCGACGGCCTGCTCGATGCCGCGCTTGAGGCTGATCGGGTCGGCGCCGGCGGCGACGTTACGGAGACCTTCGCGAACGAGGGCCTGCGCGAGCACGGTGGCGGTGGTGGTGCCGTCACCCGCGACGTCGTCGGTCTTCTTGGCAACTTCCTTGACGAGCTCGGCCCCGATCTTCTCCCAGGGGTCCTCTAGCTCGATTTCCTTGGCGATGGAGACACCGTCGTTGGTGATCGTCGGCGCGCCCCACTTCTTCTCGAGCACGACGTTGCGGCCACGAGGGCCAAGCGTCACCTTGACGGTGTCGGCGAGGATGTTCAAGCCGCGCTCAAGACCACGGCGGGCGTCCTCGTCGAACGCGATCAATTTGGCCATTACGGTGTGGTCCTCCGGTATTCGGCGCTGCCGCCACGGCTGTGTGCCGGCGGCAGCAGGAGACACGTCCTCGGCCAGGCTCGGTGCCCGCGACGGACGACTCTCTCCCGAGGAAAACCCCCGAGGCAGAGCCTCACCGTCCCGACCTTCAGGCGAGCGGTCGGTGACCGCCCGTCTGGCACTCGACGGCGTCGAGTGCCAATGTCGTGTTTAGCACTCGACGGGGGAGAGTGCAAGAAGCACAGGTCAGGAGCTCGGCTTGATCGGGATCGAGGGAGGCGGCGGACGCAGCGAAGTGGACGGTGCGGAGGTGCCGGAGCCGCCGGGACCGACCGGGATGTTGGGCGCGGTGGTCTGCGTGCCAGTGCCACCGCTGCCCGAATCACCGCCGAACAGGAAGATGCCGCCGACGACCAGTGCGGCCACCACGACGAGCCCGACGATGATCCAGAGCCACTTGCCGCCGCCGCTCTTGCCCTGCTGGAACGCTCCGGCGCCGCCCGCGGGCGCGGGCGGGCGCAGCCGGACGGGGTCCCCGGGCGGGCCGTAGCCCTGCTGGGGCATGCCCTGCTGGGGCATGCCCTGCTGGGGCATGCCCTGCTGCTGTGGATAGCCGTAACCCGGCGGCGGACCCTGCTGGTATTGGCCGGGCGGCATGCCCTGGGGTGGCATGCCCTGCTGCGGGGGCGGGCCCTGCGGATAGCCGTACCCCGGCGGCGGACCCTGCTGCTGGCCCGGCGGCGGACCCTGCGGGGGGCCTTGCGGCGGCCCCTGCTGCGGGTGACCCTGCTGGCCGTATCCCGGCTGTTGTCCTCCGTACGGATGCACGGGACCCCCCTCTCCCTGCGGCGCCGGATGCGGCCGCCCCTGCTGCGCATTCTGCTGGTTGCGGCCCGCGGACGACAGCGGAACGGGCGGGCCCGCCGGCTCCGTCATCGACGCGGCCTGGCCGAGCGCCTCGCGCGCGGCGGCGATCATGCCCACGCAGCTGGCGTAGCGGTCGGTCGGGCTCTTCGCCATCCCCTTGCGGATGACCTCGTCGATGGCGCCCGGCAGCGCGACCACGTGCGCTATCGACGGGGGTTCCCCGTTCAGGTGACCCTTGATCACCGTCTGGACGTCACCCCGGAAGGGCGGGGCCCCGGTGAGGCAGGCGAAGAGCACGCAGGTGAGCGCGTACTGGTCGGTGCGGCCGTCCAGCGGCTCGCCGCGCAGGTGCTCGGGCGCGGCGTAGGTGGGCGAGCCGAGGAAGTCCCCGCCGCGCGTGCGGTGCCCGGTGGCGCCGCGGCGGGTCAGCCCGAAGTCGGCGACGTAGACGTGCTCGCGGCTCGTCTCCTTGCTCGTGACCAGCACGTTCGCCGGTTTGACGTCGAGGTGCACGAGACCGCGGTTGTGCAGGGTGTCCAGCGCGTCGGCGACCTGGTCGAGCAGGGCGAGCGCGCGCGACGGCGAGATCGGGCCGCCGGAGATCAGCCCGGCGAGGTCACCGCCGTCGACCATCCGCATGGCGATGTAGAGCATGCCCTCGAGCTCGCCGAAGTCGTACAGCGGCACGACGTTCGCGTGGTCGATGGCGGAGGTGTTGCGGGCCTCGTCGACGAACCGTTCCCGGAACTCGGCGTCGGCGCCAAGGTGCTCGCCGATGATCTTCAGCGCCACCTTGCGACCCAGCCGCACATCGGTGGCCTTGTAGGTCACACTCATGCCGCCCTTGCCGAGCACCCCGTCGATCCGGTAGTTGCCCAGCCGGCGACCGGTGAGGTCCCCCGACACATCGCCTGTCACGCAGCGCAGCCTAACGCGCGGGATTCGGCAGCCGCTGCCGGTTCGCCCAACCGGTAGCCGGCGGCGCTACGGGACCTTCCGGACGTCGGACGCCTGACTGCGCCCGTCGCGGCCGGACTGGACCTCGAATTCCACCCGGTCACCCTCGTCGAGGGTGCGGAATCCGTCGGACTGGATGGCCGAATAGTGGACGAAGACGTCCGGGCCCTCGGGGGACTCGATGAAGCCGTAGCCCTTTTCCGAGTTGAACCACTTGACGGTGCCGACAGCCACGGCGCCCTCCTCCGGCAGCGACGCGAAGAGCAGCGGACGACGCCCCACCCGCGGCTCGGAAGTGCGTTTCAGGCTACCGGATTCACCCGAGCGGGCAAGAGCCGTTCACCCGTGCGAAAGGCGTCTGTTCCTGGCCTGTACCAGCACCGTGCCCGGTCCGGCGAAGTCCAGCGCGAGCCCTTCGCCGGTGCGGACCGACTGCGGCCCGGACGGGTCGACCGCGCGCAACCGGCATTGCAGGGTGTCGGGGTAGGCGAGCAGGAAGTCCGGCCGGACGGTGACGAGCTCGCCCGCGGCGAGCTCGAAGGCGTCGACCGGGCCCGGGGCGGAAAGCACGAGCGGACCGGTGCCGCTGAAGTGCTCGAGGAAGCCGGAGTCCGCGCCGAAGAGCTTCTGCAGGGGCGCCCAGCCCTGGTCGAGCCGGACGCTCGCCGGGCGCGCGAGGATCGCCTCCCGCGAGACCGACCAGCCGACGGTGCCGTCGAGCTCGAGCGGGTAGACGTCGCCGGGCCGCAGCGGCGCGAAGTCGATCCAGCCGCCGTCGGCGGGCGCGTTGAACACCGACGGGATGCCCTTGCCCGCGCGGGAGCCGCCGCGGGCGGGCGTCGTCTCGGTGACGCCGAAGCTGCTCGCGAGCATGGTCTCGCCGTCGGCCTGCACGGCTTCGCCCGGCGACAGCAGGACGCGGACGACGCCGAAGTTGGGGGTGTGCCTCGTGTGGACGCGCATGGTCAGCGGCTGGGGATGTGGGTCGTGATCCAGCTGATCAGCGACGACGGGTTGCGGGTCTGGGTGAGGATCTGGCCGGGGCCCGCGAAGTCGAAGACCAGGCCCTCGCCGCTCTTCATCGACTGGATGATGCCCGAGGCCACCTTGCGGATCTGGTACTGCACGGTGTCGGCGTAGGCGACGACGTGCCCGGTGTCGATCGTGACCATCTCGCCCGCCTGCAGCGTCATGGTCTCCAGCGCGCCGTAACAGGCGACGACGAGCGGGCCCTGCCCGGTGGCGTGGGTGAGAAAGCCGCCCTCGCCGCCCACCAGGTTCTTCATCCCGCCCCATTTGGTCTCGGTCGCCACGCTGTGGGCGGACGCGAGCCACGAGCCGCGCGTGACGCACCAGCCGGTGCGGCCGTCGAGGGTGAGCACCTGGATGTCGCCGGGCAGGTTGGCGGCGATGTCGACCCAGCCGCCGTTGGGCGGGGCGGTGTAGGTGGAGATGAAGAACGACTCGCCGGACAGGATGGCGCGCCCGAGGCCCTTCATGATCCCGCCCTGCGCCTGGGAGGCGACCTGGACGCCGTAGCTCATCGCCATCATCGCGCCGGCCTCGACCTGCGCGGGTTCACCCGGCGCCAGCATCAGGCGGGCGACCGCGAACGAGGGCTGGTGGCGGACCTGTACCTGCATGACCTTCTCCCCTGGACACGGTGATCGACGCGCAGAGTCTCGCACGAGCGCGTCGTCCTGCCGCCCCGCCGGGTCACGGGGCAGGATGGGCCGCGTGATCTCAGTCGACGAGTACCGCGAAACCGTGACGAAGCTGCTGGGCGAGGCGCCGCCGGTCACCCTGGGCCTGGCCGAGTGCGCCGGGCTGGTGCTGGCGGCGGACGTCCGCGCCGGGGTGTCGCTGCCCCCCTTCGACAACTCCGCGATGGACGGGTACGCCGTGCGCGCCGCCGACATCGCCGGTGCGAGCCCCGCGCAGCCGGTGACGCTGCCGGTGGCCGACGACATCCCCGCCGGGCGCACCGACGTCGCGCCGCTCGCGCCGGGCACGACGCACCGGATCATGACCGGCGCCCCGCTGCCGCCCGGCGCGGACGCGGTGGTGATGGTCGAGGACACCGACGGCGGCACCGAGACGGTCCGGATCAGCGCGGCGCCGGTCGCGGGCACGCACCTGCGGCGAATCGGCGAGGACGTCGTCGAGGGCACGCTCGCGCTGAAGGCCGGAACCGTGCTCGGGCACGCGCGGCTGGGGCTCGCGGCGGCCGTCGGGCTGGCCGAGTTGTCGGTGCGGCGGCCGCTCAGGGTGGTCGTCGCCTCGACCGGCTCCGAGCTCGTCGACGCGCCGAACCCTTTGCGGCACGGGCAGATCTACGAGTCGAACAGCATCATGCTGGCGACCGCGATCCGCTCGGTGGGCTGCGAGGCGGTCGTCGTGCGCAGCGTGGTGGACGACGTCGACGAGTTCCGCGCGGTGATCGAGCCCAAGCTGGCCGACGCCGACCTGCTGGTGACGTCCGGCGGGGTCAGCGCGGGGGCGTACGAAGTGGTCAAGGACGCGCTGAGCGGGCAGGGTGTGGAGTTCCGGAAGGTCGCCATCCAGCCCGGCGGGCCGCAGGGCTGCGGGCGCTGGCTCGGCGTGCCGGTGGTGACGCTGCCGGGCAATCCGGTGAGCGTGCTCGTGTCGTTCGAGGCGTTCCTGCGGCCCGCGCTGCTGCACGCGCTCGGGCACACGGGCGTCGACCGGCAGCGCGTCCGCGCCCGGCTGACCGAGGCGATGACGTCGCCGTCGTCGCGCCGCCAGTTCCGGCGCGGCTTCTACACCCACGCGGACGGCGAGGTCACCGGCATCGTCGGCCCGCGCGGCGGCCCCGGCTCGCACCTGCTGGCGGCCTTCACCCAGGCCAACTGCCTGATCGTGCTCCCGGAGGGCACCTCCGACGTCGCCGAGGGCGACGAGGTCGACGTCCTCCTGCTCTAGCCGAAGGTCCCTGAAGGCCACCATGACGGCGTCTAACGCCGTCATGGTGGCCTAATGGGGTTTGTTCGGGTCGGGTTCGTAGGCTTGGGCGTGGTGGCTGGTGGTGGGTGAGCACTCGTGTGGCCAGGGTTTTGTGAGACCTTCCTGAAGACCGTGCCCTC
>NZ_JAYMZS010000205.1:0-8465 GCF_035828755.1 Amycolatopsis sp. H20-H5
ACCCAGCACGTCGCCGCTCTTGATCAGCCCGACCTGACCGTGATAGGCCGTCACCCCGACCTCTTCGAACGTCGAGGCCGCTTTCAGGAAACCCATCTTGTCGCTAAACGTCGCATCCGGGTACTTGATCGTCGGCTTCGAGACCGGCGTACCACCGAGTTGTTTGATCAACGCCGTCACAGCCGTGACATGTGCGCTCTCGTGGTCAGCGATCTCGGTGATCAGCTCCATCTCGCGGCCGCTGACAAACCCCTTCTTCAACCCTGTCGCGTAGAAGTCCGACTCCAGGTACTCGAGGGTCAACGCATAGTTGAGGATCTCGAGATCTCCCGCGTCACCAGCCGCCGGCACCGCAGCTGCCGAGGCGATCCCCGACCCCACCCCGCTGGCGACCAGGGTCGCCCCGACGCCGACGAGACCCGCCATCCGCAGGAACGCCCTGCGATCGCTCTCCTTGGCGATACCGAGCACCGGCTCACCACCGAAAACCCTGTTCTTCCCGTTCGATCGCATCGACACCACGCTCTCTCTGTGTACGCTCGGCGCGCTCCCCGGCTTTCAGCGCGAGGTAGGTTGTCCGTGAGATCCAGCCACGGTGAAGCGACGAAAATCAGCGAAACCGGCAGCCGCCACGAGGAACATCGCCCGATGTTGGGCGCAGGTCCCCGCCGACCACCGCCAGATCCCGGAACGGTCTCTGCCGACAACCCTTGTTCGGTGACGACGCCTCCTTGGCCTGGCCGACCACGTGAACACCCCGACCTTGCAAACCGGTGACATCGCGACATCTGACGCTGTGACCTGCGGCGATGATCCTCCATGTCGGCCCAGAACCGACGCTCGGCCACGTCGACTGCCACCCTGATGGCCTACGGCTGCCGCCGTTGCAAAGGGCTCATCCTCATGGCTCAGCTCAGGATGAACGTCACTGGCTATTCACCGCTGTTCCGGGGCACTCAGGGTGTGGTGTCTGCGGCGGTGGAACCTCCCCTGGCCGGACGCGCTGATCGCTCGTGGTTTGTGCTGGAGATCTGGGGAAGCCGCACCAGAGAAACGTACGTCAACTCCCCGCGATCCTGGCGGACACTCAGAACCGGGGCCCGTCATCCGGGCAGGGGAAGAACGCCCGGATGACCAACCACGGTGGACAGGTGAGGGCGCACTGAGCATGCCGCACAGCGACTTGGTCACCATCAAGACTGTGACCTGGTGGCCTTCGATAGCCGGTCCGGCGGGGTCAGGGCCAATCAGCTAACACTGAGTGAACACGGCTGACTACTCGCACGACGTCTGAAACGGCAGACCCAGGCCGTTGGGGCTGGCTATGCGCGTGAGCTCGTGGCAGTGCACAGGCTCGAGTCGCTCTGGACAACGTTCGTATTTCTCACAGAGGGTTATCCGGCCAGGGACAGCCGTCCGCCGTCCGGTGCTGGTCGGCACTTGATTCATCGGCGCTGAGCGAGCGATTTCTGGCCCGAATCGTCGCGGCGGGCAATCCAATACGGGTGGGGTCACCGAATGGCCTGTATCGACCGTACAGATTCATCCGGGAGCTGGAGGTCCCCTTGCATGACGTGTGTCGGCGATGAGACGTGACACGCCGGTCGTGAGACCGTCCATGACCACAACGTGCACGACGCTCGGGACCCGCCCCCCGAGATGAGCGTTCTGCGAAGCACGTCGAGTTGCTAAGATCATTCTGAGTAATACCGTGGGCATCATCTGCCGCTCCAGACCCCAGCGGCCTCACTCCATCCAGGAGCCAGCCATGACGACCCCTGCCATTCCTCATCCGGTGCTCGTCCGGCTCCGGTCGAGCCCCTCGGCGGCATCATCGGGTGAAGCCGAGCTGCGCCGAGTGCTGGCGGCGGTCGCCCGCCACGACGAGCAGGCCTTCACCCGCCTCTACGCCCAGGTCCACCGTCCGGTCTACGGCATGGCGAAGGCCGTGCTGGGAGATCACCACTTGGCCGAGGACACGACCAACGACGTTCTCGCCGAAGTGTGGACCACCGCCGCCGCTCGCTACGTCCCCGAACGGGGCCAGGTGCTGGCGTGGCTGATGACCATCGCGCGCCGCCGTGCCATTGACCGGGTCCGTTCCGTGCAGGCCGCCCGTGATCGCGAACAGGCGTACGCCCAGCTGTGCGAGCAGGTCCTGCCTGAGCAGCGACGCTCCCCCGAGGACGACATCGAGCGGACACAGACCACTGGGCAGTTGCGCCACGCGCTCGCCGGATTGCCCGAGCAGCAGCGCGACCCGTTGCTGCTGGCCTACCTTGCCGGGCACACACGTAGCAGAATCGCCGTCGAACTCGGCATCCCTCGCGGCACCGTGACCACTCGCATCACCGCCGCGCTGCGAGCCCTGCGCGACCAGCTCACCGACCGATGAGGCCGTCGACAGCGCCGCAGCATCCGGGTACAGCAGCGCCGTCCGGCTGGGCCGATCACTGGGCCACCGGCCTGCTCGCCCCGGCCGTGCACGGCACTCGCGCACAGCCACAACGACAACCGACCTGGCAGTGGGCCCGGAGGGTCTGCGCCGCCACGGAGGGCGTCGGCGGCGTGCTATTGCGGGTGGCGGTGACCGTGGTGCCCGCCAGGTTTCCCGCTTCGCCCAGGCGGCCCGCACGCAGCCCACAGTCGGATCGGACCGCCACACGCATTGGACTTGATCGTTCCGCGTGCCACCATGAGCACACGGCCGACCTCGCAGTGAATACGACCATCGCCACGGTCTGAGGGAAGAAGCGCCGCGGGGGGCGTTCCATTCGAGCACGGTGATACCGAGCCTGAAGCCCACGCCGCAGGCGGACAGGTCGCTGCTGTGTTCGGGTTCGACGCCGAGATGGCCGAGAACGTCGAGAAGCTGTTGTCGGTGGATTCGACGAGCGCGCAGGCGCATCAGCATTCCGTGGGTGCGCGGTCCGACACGCTCGCCACAGGGGGCTCAATCGAGTTACAAGAAAGCTGCCGATGAACCGTCCGACCACGCGATCGGCCGTTCACGGGGTGGGCTGACGACGAAGATCCACGCCCTGACCGACCAGCGGGAGGCCCCGGTCGCGATCCGGTTGACCGCTGGGCAAGCCGGTGACAACCCCCAGTTGGTGCCGTTGCTCGAGGACTATGCCGAGAGCTGCCGGGCTGTGGGCGAGCCCGGCCGCGACTTCCGGCTGCTCGGCGGCAAGGCGTACTCGCATCCGAGCTCGCGAACCGCCTTGCGTGCCACAAAGATCAAGCACACCATCCCCGGAGCGCACAGACCAGATCGCCCGGCGGAAAGCCACAGGCTCAGCCGGAGGCCGGCCACCCGCGTTCGACGCCGCGCTCTACGGCCTGCGCAACACCGTCGAAAGGAGGTTCAACCGGCTCAAGCAACGGCGCGGCATCGCTGCCCGCTACGACAAGTACGCATTGACCTACCTCGGAGGCGTTCTACTGGCCTGCACCGTCATACACGCCCGCGCAAGGACCAACAAATCGGGAGACACTACTAGGCGTAAGCGGCACCACGGTTGTAGCGGGCTGGCGCTGCGGATCGCCGCCAGCCGTATCGCCGCGCACCCCCACGCCACCGTCGCCGACATCACCACCGAACTCGCCGACGACCGCACTCGCCTCGACACCTCGGCCAGAGGAAGTCTCGGTCGGTAGTCCGAACTCGACGTCGGCCCCGCAAATCCACCTCTGGACAGTCCCTGGCTGTGACGCAACCGGCAGACCGAACGTGGCGGGTCCGACCTGGAGATTTCCCCGGGTAGGCCGTAGTGTTCGTTAAATCAGTTGAATCAGCAGCTGCCACAAAATCGGCGCGTGTTCGCGCGACGACCGGTTCGGCCGCACGCCCGGGGGCGCACTCCTCGACGCCGGCGTCGAGAGGAATCCATGGGTTCGCTGTTGCTTTCCCCGGCTTCGGGCCGATGCCCGTCCAACGCCACCGCTCGCTCATGACCGCCGAATCGACCGATCCGGCGGTGTTCGCGATCGCGCGGGAAAACCGGGGTTCCACCGCGATTCTGCGCTTGCGCGGTGATCTGGACATGCTCACCGCGCCGATCCTCGACGAAGCGCTGAGCGCCGCGTCGGACTGCGCGACAGTATTGCTCGACGTGAGCACCGTCGGATTCGTGGGTTCCTCGGGCCTTTCTCAGTTCGTCAAACACCACCGGCTGTCCGCGGAGCGGGGCACCCGGCTGGTAGTGGTGACCGGGACCAATCGTGTCGTGCTCCGGCCGTTGACGCTTCTGCAGCTCGACCTGGTGCTCAACCTCGCCGACACGATCGAGGACGCCTTGGCCGTGACCTCCTGATCAGCGCGCCCGCCGGGCCACCGACCACCGAAGAGATGCTCGGCCGTGCGCGGCTGCGCGCGGACCTGGCGGGCGAACTCACCGCCGAGCTCTCCGGTTCGCTCAATCTCCGGCGGACACGGTTGCGGATTTTCGGCCTTCTCCAGCCACGGTTCGCCGAGTGGGTGATGCTAGCCCTTCCCGACGGGCGGCCCGGCGGTGTCGTGCTCCACGGCGGCACCGACGCACGTGTCACCTCCACCGCCACCCTGGATCCGGACCAGGACAGCGGTCTCGGCCGAGTGCTGCGCACAGGAGTGACCGCGTTGTTCCGAAGCGCCACCGACGCGGAACTTGATCAGACCGTCCCCCATCCCGCGCTGCGGGCGGCGGCAGCCGGGCTGTTCCCCGCAGACGTCCTGGCTCTCGCTCTCGTCGCGCGCGGTGCCACGATCGGCGCTCTCGTGGTGCTTCGGGGTCCTGGACGCCGATTCGAAGCCGAGGACGTGGCGCTCGCCGAGCAGATCGCCGGCCGGGCGGCGATGGCACTGGACTCCGCCCGGATCTACGAAGAACGCAGCCACGTCGCGTCCGTGCTGCAGGCCGGATTGCGTCCGCCGACGCTGCCCTCCATCCCCGACGCGAGGGTGTCCGCCCGCTTCCGCGCGGCAGCCGAGCACATGGAGATCGGTGGCGACTTCTACGACGTGCACGGCTCCGGCGACGACTGGCTGCTGACACTCGGCGACGTCTGTGGCAAAGGGGTCGAAGCCGCGGTGCTCACCGGGCGGACCCGCCAGAGCATCCGCACGGCGGCCTACTTCGATCGCAGTCCCGCGAAGGTGCTCGAGGCGCTCAACAGCGTGCTCTACGACGCCGACTCCGAACGCTTCGTCACGGTGGTGTGTGCCCGGCTGCGGCCGGAGCCGGGCGGGGAGCACGCGACGGTGGATCTGGCTGTCGCCGGCCATCCATCGCCGCTGATCGTCCGGGCGGGCGGCGAGGTCGAACAGGTCGAAATCACCGGCATGGCGACCGGCATCCTGCCCGGCGTGCGCTACAAAGAGGTCTCCGTCCGCATCCAGCGCGGGGACACCCTGCTGATGTTCACCGACGGTGTCGACGAAGCACGGGGCGAGGACGGCTACTACGGCATGGACCGGCTCCTAAGGCTGCTGTCCGCCTACGCCGGAGCCGGGCCGGAAATCGTGTGCGAAGCCGTGGAACAAGACGTCGTCGAATACCTCGATGGCCGCACCCACGACGATATCGCCTTGCTCGCCCTGGCGTGCGGAAGATAGTGGTGGCACCGGAAAGCCCGCTCGACGACATCGGCCGGTTCGACCTCTCCCTCTCGACCGTGGACACCGAAAGCGCCGTGTCGCAGGTCGAGAAGCTGCTCGATGACGGCGTCGCGCCGGTCACGGTGTTATCCGATGTCATCGTGGCGGCGCAGGCCAAGGTCGGGCAACGCTGGCAACGCGGCGAGTGGACGGTGGCGCAGGAACACGCCGCCACTGCTGTCGCCATCGCGGCGACCGAGGCCGTGGGCCGGTACGCGCGGCGGGTTCCGGTGACCCGCGGCCATGTCCTCGTGACGTGTGCGGAACGCGAGTGGCACGCGTTGCCCGCGACGATCATCGGCTACGCGATGCGGTCCGGCGGCTGGGACGTCACGCTGCTCGGCGCGTCCGCGGCCCGGTCCCGGCTCACCCAGCACCTGCACGACGTCGGCCCCGACGCCGTCGCGGTGAGCTGCTCGGTGCTCGGTGCGCTGCCGGCGACGAGACGGTTCATCGAGGCGAGCGCCGCGGCCGGGATCCCGGTGATCGTCGGCGGACCGGCCTTCAGCTACGACCCGCTGCGTGCGCTGGCGCTCGGCGCCACGGCGTGGGCCCCCGACGTACGGCAGGCTGTCGTCGCCCTGAACGACCTGCCCGCGGTGATTCCACCGGCGCTGCCCCTGCCTGTGGCGCCCGCGGCCGAACAAGCCGACCTCGACCGGAACCGTCGTCGGCTGGTCGCAGCCGTCGACGCACTGTGGTCGGTCACCGCGGGCGATACCGCTACCGGTCCGGCCACGCTCGACAGCTTGCGGGCTGTAGCGGGCGACGTGGTCAAGCAGTCGCTGAACGCCGTCTCGGCGGCGCTGATCACGAACGATCCGAGGGCGGTGGCCTACACCGCGGAGTGGGTGGAGCAGGTACTGACCGCGCGCGGTGCGGACACCCGGGCGGTCGTCGAACTCGGCGAGGTACTCGCCCGTGTGCTCGGTGCGTACCCGCTCGCCCACGACCTCGTGGACCGACATTGGGCGCGGAGCACAATTCTCTAGCTACTCGACCGTGATCTCGTTTCGTGTTGATCACCACAACTACGGGGAACCCAGCAGATCGTTAGGTTGGTGATTCGAAGAGCCAAAGGGTTCGCTGCCCGGGTCGCCGTCCTAGATGATTGATTCCGTGAAGTTGGTGTCAGTGATCGAAGGCGATCACTGATCTTTTGCTGGTCACGCCGGTCTGCCAGTTGTGCCAGATGGCTGTGGTCATGGCCAGCAGGCGTTGCGCGACGCGGGTGACCACGCCTGCGGGGGTGCGTCCGCCGTGTGTTTCGAGGCCGAGTTGGCTTGTGAGTGTCTGGTTGACCAACTCGATCCGCTGGCGGACGCCGCCGAGATTGCTGTGGTGGTAGGTCTCGTCCTTGCGGTCCGGACGAAGCAGCTTATTTGATGCGTAACTCAATTGTGGCGTGGTCGTTGTCTATGGTGTGAAGGTGACGGTGATCAAGGCTCGGCAGCTTTCCCCGGTGTCGCAGGAGGATCTGCGGCGTCGGGTGGTGGCTGCGGTTGAGGCTGGGCAGACCCAGGCGGTGGTCGCGGAGACGTTCGGGGTGGGGCTTCGGTCGGTCTCGCGGTGGGTGACTACGTTTCATCGCCACGGTAATCGGGGCTTGGAGGCCCGGAAACGTGGCCGGCGTCCCGACGAGCAGAAGGCGCTGGATGCGCGGGCTCAGGCACGGCTGCGGCGGGCGGTGCTGGGTAAGTTTCCAGACCAGTTGGCGTTGCCGGGGCTGGTGTGGACCCGGGGTCAGGTCGGTGAGCTGGTGAAACGCTGGTTCGGGATCAGTCTGTCGCGGGTAACGATCGGGAAATACCTGCGGTCGTGGGGTCTGTCCCCGCAGAAGCCGATCCGGGTGGCGTATGAGAAAAACCCGGACAAGATCGCCGAGTGGCTAGATCAGCGCTACCCGGCGATCGCTGCGCGCGCCAAGCGGGAGAAGGCGATTGTGTTGTGGCTGGATCAGACCGGGCTGCGGTCGGATGCGACGGTGTCGGCGACGTGGGCGCCGGTCGGGAAGACGCCGGTGGTACCGAAAACCGGCACCCGGTTCCGGGTTAACGCGATGTGTGCGTTGTCGAACAAGGGCGAGTTGTACTTCACCGTGTTCGAGGGCGGGTTCAACGCCGAGCCTGTCACGATTTTTGTGTAAGCCAGAGGTGATTTACTTACATTTGTAGGTTATCAGAAAGGAAGGCGTCCAGGGAAGAGGTTGGCAAGTGTGTTGAGTGCCACTTTCCACCCGTGCGTTCCGGTTCCGGAGTCGCCTCCTCGCTGACTGGAAATGTTGCGTAGTCCGAGATAGAGAAGTTTCATCGCGGCGTCTTTATCGGGAAAATGTCCGCGATTCTTGGTGATCTTCCGGAGCTGGAAGTTGATCGACTCGATCGCATTCGTGGTATACACGATCTTACGCAGCTCGGGCGGATAATCGAGGAATGGGATAAACTCAGGCCACGCGTTGCGCCAGACATCGACAGCGCCTGGGTATTGTGTACTGAATTGCTTATCGAACTCGGCGAAACCGAGCTCCGCCGCCTCAAGCGTGGGGGCCGT
Source organism: Amycolatopsis sp. H20-H5 (assembly GCF_035828755.1). Lineage (NCBI taxonomy): Bacteria > Bacillati > Actinomycetota > Actinomycetes > Pseudonocardiales > Pseudonocardiaceae > Amycolatopsis > Amycolatopsis sp. H20-H5. The sequence continues at coordinate 8,189 of NZ_JAYMZS010000205.1, forward strand.
GTAGAATTCTTTCATTGCCTTGACAATTTTCTTGCGGTCGCCATAGGACACAAAACGCATCGCATTGCGGATGACGTGGATGTTATGCCGATATCGGCATAACGTTCATTACCCCGACATCGCGGTTATGCCGAGGTTTCGTCGGAAATCGTTGCCTGTGGTGGGGATCGTGCTGGAGATGTCGGCATAATCAAAGACTTTCGAGGAACGCGAGGAGCTCGTCAGGTGGCGTGTAGCGGCCTGGTGCGCTGGTCCGCGCTGCGGTTCTGTCCAGCGC
>NZ_JAYMZS010000206.1:0-8296 GCF_035828755.1 Amycolatopsis sp. H20-H5
CGCGACGGCAGGTCGCCCCCCTTCAAGCAAAACCCGCACTGACGCTGGGTGCCGGGGCGGCCTGGCGGCGCGAGTTTGTGAGCGCGCTGGCCAAAAAACACAGGCTCCTAGCCACACCTCAGGACGCAACCAGACAAGTCCCTGAAGGCCACCATGACGGCGTTTAACGCCGTCATGGTGGCCTTCAGGGACCACCCCGCTCAGCTATAGGTGCGAAGGGTGTGGGCGCGGTGGTAAGCGGCGATGGTCGCTCGGGTGCACTCACGCCAGGTGTACGTCGTGGCGTGGGCCCGGCGGGCGGCGGAGGTCGCGACCGCGTGCGGGTCGGAAACGGCTGTGCGCAAGCCTTCTGTGAGAGCTTCGACGTCGCCGTAAGGCACCAGGCCCGCACACCCGCCCGCGGTTTCGCGCAGGGCGGGGATGTCCGAGCAGACCACCGGCACATCGCACGCCATGGCCTCCAGCACGGGCAGCCCGAACCCCTCATCCCGTGACGGCAACACGAGCGCCTTGGCGCCGGCCACCACCTCACGAAGGTCCACTTCGGACAGATAGCCGAGGTGGGTGGATCGCTCGGTGAGCGGGAACGGGCCGGGTCCGACGAACACCAGCGGCGGCAGGTCGGTGCCCGCCGTGTGCGCCTGAAGGAGCCACTCGAGCCCCTTACGCGGCCCGGCGGCCCCCACGAAAAGCAGGTACTCCGAAGGCAAGCCCAAACGCTCCCGCCGTTCCTTCTCCGGTGGGCGCGCGTTGAACCACGCGAGGTCGACGCCCAGCGGGGTCACCTCGATCTTGGCCCGGTCGACGTCGAGCCGCTGTGCCACGGCGTCGGCGACGGCCGCGGTCGGCGTGCAGATGATGTCCGCGCTCTCGGCGCCCCGCCGCACCAGCCGTGGCAGTTCGTGGTCGCTGGGAGCCAGCTCGTCGGGCGCGTCGAGGAACGCCAGGTCGTGGATCGTCACCACGCCCGCCGCGCGGAACCGGCCCGGTAGCACGAAGTTGGTGCCGTGCACGACATCGGTGGACCCGGCGAAAAGCTCCACCGGCGGGAACTGTGACCGCAACCAGGTCTTGCGCAGCAGCCGCGCGGCCACGGGCATTCCCCGAGGCTCAACGCCATGTGGCAGCACCTGGCGCAGCTTTCGCCAGCCCCGCAAGGTGAACGCGACCGCGCGAGTGTCCACATCGGACATCGCGGCGAGCTCTTCGAGGATGGACGCGGTGTAGCGGCCGATGCCCGTCCTGGCGCCGAGCAGGGGAGTGCCGTCGAGCAGCACGCGCAACGGCCGGTCAGCCACGGTTCAGCCGCTCTTTGGCCACTTTGAGCACCCGGCCGCCGACGCGCCGCACGAGTTCCTTCGGGCCGCCGTCGGCGAGGTACTCCCGGACCAGGTCGACGTCGCGCCGCACCATTTCCCGGCCCCGCACCGGCGGCGTGACCACCAGGTCGGCCGTGCCGGGGAGCCGGTCGGCCGCGGGCCGCGGGTCACGGCAGAACTCGACCAGCGGCTTCAGCGCCGTCGGCCACGTGTACCGCTGGGCCACCACGGCGATCCGCTCGACGCACCCGGCGGCGAACTCCTCGTCGTACAAGGACTTCTCGAGCGCCGCGGCGAGCGCGTCCGCGTCCTCGGCCGGGACCACGACGCCCAGCTTCTCCTCGCGCACGAGGTCGGCGAACGCGTCGCCGTCGGTGGTGACGATCGGCAGCCCGGCCCACAGGTAGTCGAGCACCCTGGTCCGGAAGGCGAAGGTCGTTTCGACGTGCTCGAAATGCGTGGTGACGCCGCAGTTCGCGTCCAGCAGCCAGTTCTGCCGGTCGCCGAACGGGACCCAGTGCTCGTTGAAGAACACGTGCTTGTCCGTCAGGCCCAGCGAATCCGCCAGCCGGATCGTCCGCGCGCCGATGTCCATCTCGGCGACCTCGGGGTTCGGGTGCTTCATGCCGAGGAACACGAGCCGGACGTCGCCGCGCCGCTGCCGCAGCTTTTCGATCGCGCGGACCAGCGTCAGCGGGTCGAACCAGCTGTACACCCCGCCCGCCCAGAGCACGACGTGGTCGGTGTCGCCGATGCCGTCGAGGGTGGCTCGCAGGCCGGGCCCGGTGCGGACCGGGGCCTCTGTGGACAGTCCGAAAGGGACGACCGCGAGCAGTGATTGGGTGGTCGGGTCGGCGTCGTAGAGCCGGGGCGTCAGCCGCCCCATCGCGGCCAGGTGACCCAGCCAGAAGTGGCGCTGACGCTCGGAAGCGCACAGGAAGAAGTCGCCGCGCTCCAGCTGCGCGTCGAGCACCTTGGTGACGCCGATCAGGTCGAGGGCGCGCTGGTCGTCCGCGGCGCCCTTGCCCTGTTCGAGCAGCTCCAGGTGCATCGGGTCGTACAGGTCCGCGACGACGATCTTGGTCGAATGCTCCTTCTTCAGCACCGGCGCGAGTTCGAGGACGTGGCCCTGCAGGATCACGATGTCGGCCCAGGCGATCGGCGCTTCCAGCTCGCGCCGGGTCGCCGCGCTGATCCGGAACGGCGCCGGCAGCGGCGCGGCCAGCGGGTTCGTGGTGACCAGGTGGACGTCGTGCTCGTTCGCCAGCGTCGCGGAGATGTTCCACGCGCGGATCGCCGGGCCCGCCATGCGTTCGGTGATCGCGTCGCCGGTGATGACCAGGATCTTGCGGCGCTGCCCGAAGACGCGCTCGATGCCGAACGCGGTGACCAGGATCTCGTGCGCGTCGAGATAGCGCGGCAGCGGGTACGCGGGCTCCAAAGCCTTGCGCAGCAAGGGAATCAGGTCGGCGTCGGTGCGGACACGAGCTTCCTGCTCGACCGCGCGGGACTCCGCCAGCGAGGGCAGCAGCTCGACGAACTGGTCGATCGCCAGCATTCCCGCCAGCGTGGTCCGCGGGATGGCCACCGGCCCGGTCTCGACCGGGCCGACGCCCTTTTCGAGGTCGAGCTGGGTCGCGTCGAGGTCACCGCGCGCCGTCGCCCGGCGCACGGCCAGCGCCAGCGCGGCGGGCAGGGCGCGGGCCAGCGTCTCGTCGGACAGGTTCTTGTACATCGCGGCCAGCGCGTTGCGCTCCAGCAGGAACGTCTCGCGGCCGGTGTCCGGCGCGTCCACGGCGGCCATGGTCGCGTGGTGGCGGTGATACGCCAGCGACTCGGGCACGTACCGGACGCGCCACCCGCGCAGGTTCAGCCGCCAGCCGAGGTCGACGTCCTCGTAGAACATGAAGAACCGCTCGTCGAAGCCGCCCAGCTCGGCGAACACCCCGGCGCGGACGAACATCGCCGAGCCGGTGGCGAACAGGACGTCCTTGCCCACCTCGTGCTCGGCGGCCGGGACGTCGGCCAGCGGACTGCCCGCGTGGCGCTTGTAGCCCATGCCGAACCAGGTGAGCCCGCCGTCGACGAAGTCGGTCCCGGTGCCCTCCCAGTCGACGACCTTGCTCGCGACCGCGGCGACCGTCGGCTGCGCGCGCAGCTCCGCGACCGCGGCGCTCGCCCAGGCGGGGTCTGGGCGGGCGTCGTTGTTGAGGAAGGCCAGCACGGTCCCGTTCGCGTGCCGGGCGCCGAGGTTGCAGCCACCGGCGAACCCGGTGTTGTCCGGCGACTCGATCAGGGTGACCTCGGGCACGGCGGCCTTGATCCGGGCCGCGTCATCGCCGCCGGAGCCGTTTTCGACGCACACGATCTCGAAGTTCGGGTAGTCGAGTTCCGTGGTGAGCGCGCGCAGGCAGGTGATGGTGTCCTCGGCGCCGCGGTAGTTCACCACGATCACGGAGACGAGTGGCTGTGTTTCCCCCTGCGGCAAGACGGCTCCCTCATGTCTGGATTGTGCGGGTAGCTTAATTGCCAGCCCAGGCTTCCCAGACCGCGCCTCGGCCCAGCGTCGAGCGCCGGGTGATCGCGGCGCGGGCGAGCAACGTCGCCGGTAGCCGGGCGGCCACCGCGGCGAGCACCCCGGCACGCAGGCCGAGCCGGAAATTCGCGGCCTCCGGTTTCCCGCGGAGGGGGAGAACGGCGGTGAGCACGGCGAACTTCGCGAGCTCCCGCGCCGCGACCGGGCCGGGGGCGCAGCGCAGCAGCGTCAGCAGGCGGTTGCGCTCGTTCCAGCGGTGGAACAGCGGCGAGCCGGGGTTCGTGCTCGCCCCGTGCAGGTGCGTGACCTGGGCTTTTTCGACGCTGACGACGTCCCAGCCCGCCAGCCGCAGCCGCCACGCGGTGTCGGTGTCCTCGTAGTAGCAGAAATACGAAGCCGGGACGCCGCCCACGGCACGCAGCGCGTCGGTCCGCAGCAGCGCCGCGCCGCCGCAGAAGCCGAAGACGTCCGGGGTGGGTTCGGTGAGGTCGGCGCCGTGGCCGTCGGCGGTCAGCCGGACCCCGGTGGACTGCACGGAGCCGTCCGGCCGCGTCAGCCGGGCGCTCGCGGCGGCGGCCAGCGGGGCCGCGTCGAGGGCGTCTTCCAGCGCGGCGAGCCAGCCGGGTCCAGGCGCGGCGTCGTCGTTCAGCCAGGCCATCCGCGGGGTGGTCACCTCGGCGAGCGCCGCCGACATCGCGCCCGCGTACCCGGTGTTGCGAGGCAGGCGGAGGACCCGCGGCGCGGACGGGTGCGCGGCGAGCAGCCGCGCGGTGGCGTCGTCGGCGGCGTTGTCCACCACGAGAGTCCGATGTGGACGGTCCTGGGCGGCGAGGGCGTCGAGGCAGTCGGTGAGGTGCCCGGCGCCCCGCCAGGTCACCACGACCACGGTGGTGCCGGACTCGGCGGTTTCCACGTGCCCGACAATAGAGCCCATGCCCGAACTGGTCGTCATCGCCGAGCAGCTGCTCGCGCCCGTCCCCGGCGGGACCGGCCGGTACACCGGTGAGCTGCTGCGCGCGCTGGCCGCGTCCGCGCCGCCCGGCTGGACCGTGTCGAGCGTCGTGGCCAGGCATTCCGACGTCTCCGCGGCTGAGATCGAGGGCGTCGGCGAGCCGAAGGTGCTGCCGTTGCCGCCACGGGCGCTCGTCGCGGCTTGGCAGCTGGGCCTGCCGTGGTGGCCCGGCGGCGACGCGGTGCACGCGACGACCCCGCTCGCCCCGGCTCGGGCGCCGCGCGGGCGGACGCTGTCGGTGACCGTGCACGACACCGTCCCGTGGACGCATCCGCACACCCTCACCCCGCGCGGGGTGAGCTGGCACCAGGCGATGATCAGCCGTGCGGCGCGGCACGCGGACGCGCTGGTGGTGCCCACCCGCGCGGTCGCCGACGACCTTGCCGAGCTGGTGAAGCCGGTCGCGCCGCTGCACGTGATCCCGCACGGCGTCCGCGCGCCGGAGGCCTACGAGGAGCTGGACCTGCCGGACCGGTACATCCTGGCCATCGGCACCCTCGAGCCGCGCAAGGGCGTCTGTGTCCTGGTCGACGCGGTGAACCGGTTCGACGCGCCGCCGCTGGTCTTCGCCGGGCCGCCGGGCTGGGGCGGGATCGATCCGCTGCGCCTGGCGCGCGAGCGCGGGCTGGCCGACGGGCAGGTGCGCGTACTCGGGAAGCTCACCGACGCCCAGCTCGCGGCGACGTTGCGGAACGCGAGCGTGCTGGCGGTCCCGAGCCTCGCGGAGGGATTCGGGCTGCCGCTGCTCGAGGCGATGGCGGCCGGGGTGCCGGTCGTGCACTCGGATGCGCCCGCGCTGGCCGAGGTCGCCGGGGGAGCGGGCGTCATGGTTCCGCGCGGCGACGCCGCCGCGCTCGCTTCGGCGTTGAAGGAGGTCGTGATATCACCCGATCGAGTGAACACTTTGCGGGCGGCAGGTCTTGCGCGGGCGGCGGAGTTCTCCTGGGAGCGCGCCGCGAGGGCCGTTTGGGCACTTCACCTGCGACGGGAGTGAACCAGTTTGCTGGTTCTTGACCATCGGCCGGGCTCCCGGTCGTACCCTGCAGGGGTGACCGGTGAACCTCGCGTACTGCTCGACGCGACCGCTGTCCCCGCGGACAGGGGCGGGGTCGGCCGGTATGTCGACTCCCTGGTCGCGGCGCTGGACGCCGACGGCGCGAAGCTCACCGTGGTCTGCCAGCCGAGGGACATCCCGCTCTACGACCGGCTCGCCCGGTCGTCCCGGATCGTGCCTGCCTCGCCGTCGACCTCCACCAGGACGGCCCGCCTGACCTGGGAACAAGCGACCCTGCCGCGCCTCGCCCGCAGGCTCGCCGCGGACGTCGTCCACTCGCCGCACTACACGATGCCACTGGCCAGTTCGGCCGCGTCCGTCGTCACGCTGCATGACGCGACCTTCTTCACCGACGCCGTCCTTCACTCGTCCGTGAAGGCCCGGTTCTTCCGAGCGTGGACGTCGACCGCGCTGCGTCGCGCTTCACTGTGCGTGGTGCCGAGCGTGGCGACGGCCCAGGAGCTCGCCAAGGTCGCCCCGGGCCGCGCGGCCGAGGTCGAGATCATTCACCACGGCGTCGACTCCGAGCGCTTCCACCCGCCTTCCCCGGACGAGATCGCCGCCGCGCGCGCCGCCGTCGGGCTTGGCAGCACCCCGTACGTCGCGTTCCTCGGCGCGCTGGAACCGCGCAAGAACGTGCCCGCGTTGATCCGCGGCTTCGCCCGCGCGGTCGCCAACCGCCCGAACCCGCCCGCGCTCGTGCTGGCCGGTCAGCCCGGCTGGGATTCGCAGGTGGAGCGGGCCCTCGACGCGGTGCCTCACCGGCTGCGTGTCATCCGCGCCGGTTATCTGCCCTTCGGCACGCTCGCCGGGTTCCTGGGCGGCTCGGAGCTCGTCGCGTACCCGAGTCTCGGTGAGGGTTTCGGGCTGCCGGTGCTGGAGGCGATGGCCTGCGGCGCCTGCGTGGTGACCACGCGGCGGCTCTCGCTGCCCGAGGTCGGCGGCGACGCTGTCGCCTACTGCGGCGTCGGCGCGGGTGATGTCGCGGCGGCGATTTCGGAGCTGCTCGACGACCCGTCGCGGCGTGCGGTCCTCGCGGCCGCGGCGCAGCGGCGGGCGAAGGAGTTTTCCTGGGCCACCACCGCGGAGCGGCATCGCGAGGCTTACGGCAAAGCCTGGACGCGCCACCTCAGCCGCGCCGCCTGACGCGGGTGGTCGGCTGTGTTCGGTATCCTTGACCTCACAAGGCCCCTGTGGGGCTGAGTGTCGAAGCCCGTGACGGTCGTCTCGCGGGCTTTCGCTGTTTGCGTAGCCGTGCTCCCTGGGGAGGGAAATGCTTTGGACTACCTGGCTGTGCTCCTTTGCCCGATCGTGGGTTTCGGGATCCCCTCGCTGATCTTTTGGCTCTGGCTGGTTCAACGGCGAAAGAGTGATCGTGAGGCGACGCGACAGTGGTACGTCATGAAGGAGCTCGCAGCGCGGACGCCGAACAGTGCCATCGCGCAGGTCCGGACCGTCTACCAGCGGGCGAGACGGGGAACCAAGGCGGTGATCGTCTGGCAGGAGACCCGCTACGCGCAGGATTCCTGGTTCAAAGGCGTCTTTCCCGCGGCGGGCAGCACAGTGTTGCTGCGTGGATCGACAGGCTGGGGCCCGCACAACCGCAACCCCCACGTGTTCTACATCAACCCGGGCGACCTGTTGTTTCTGCTCCGGCCTGGCACGTCGGCCGCCAGGCGTCGACATGAAAAGCGAGTTGCTCGTGCTGCGCCGAGTCGTCCGCAGGGGTAGCGGGGTCGCGCTGGGTGACGGGTGGACAATGACCGCGTGACCGATCACCCCAGCTACGGCGACGGGCTCGCCGTCGTGACCGTGACCTATTTCTCCGGCGACACCCTGGAGCGCATGCTCGACACGCTCGGGAAGGCGACCGATCGGGACGTCGGAGTCGTCGTCGTCGACAACGACTCCACCGATGGCGCGCCGGAGAAGGCCGCCAAGCGTGACAACGTGACGCTGCTCAGCCTCGGCGAGAACGTCGGCTTCGGCACGGCCGCGAACCGCGGGGTCGCCGAGCTCGACGACAGTGTCGGCTGGGTGGCCGTGGTGAACCCGGACGCCGAGTGGGAGCCCGGTTCGCTCGACGCGCTGCTCGCGGCGGCCGGGCGGTGGCCGCGCGGCGGGGCGTTCGGGCCGCTGATCCACGATCTCGACGGCACCGTCTACCCCTCGGCGCGGCTGCTGCCGTCGTTCGGCCGGGGGATCGGGCACGCGGTGTTCGCCAAGGTCTGGCCGGGAAACCCGTGGACCCGGGAGTACCGGCAGGAGAAGGCCACCCCGGTCGAGCGTGTCTCCGGCTGGCTTTCCGGCTCCTGTCAGCTGTTCCGGCGTGAGGCGTTCGACTCCGTGAACGGCTTCGACCCGCGGTACTTCAT
>NZ_JAYMZS010000207.1:0-8163 GCF_035828755.1 Amycolatopsis sp. H20-H5
GCACTGGAAATGGACTGCTTCTGCCCCTGCTGTCTGGTGATCAGAATGATAAGAGCCCGGTGACGGGAGACTGTCACGCCGGGATCTGTGGGAGCCCGGGGCTGAAATGCCCCGGGCTACCCGACCGATGACTCGAATCCGAAGGAGTTTCACGCAGGAGTCGTCGAAGGCGGCTGGTAGTCGGCACGGCTTCTCTTTATTCCGTGCTGTTCTTCCTGGCTGGGTTGCCGACATTTCGCGCGGCAGAACCGGAGGAATGTGAACTGCTCCGATGCCGGTTTATCGACCGGTATCGACGGTTCTTTGCTGTGCCTGGGAAAGGGATTGTTGTGGCGCCAGATGATATCCGGCGGATCAAGCCGGCGAACGAGCGTGAGGTGCCCGCGAAAGTGGACATCGAAGAGGTGAACGCGTGGCGGCGCTCCGAGCTGGCCGGGTTCCTGAAGAAGGCGAGGGGCCGTGCCCGGCCCGAGGTCGCGGGAATCGAGGTCGGCGCCCGGCGGCGTACCAGCGGCCTGCGGCGCGAGGAGGTCGCGGCGCTCGCCGAGGTCTCGACGATCTGGTACACCTGGCTGGAACAGGGCAGGGACGTCCAGGCTTCGGGGCGGCTGCTCAGCGCGCTGGCCACGGCGCTGCAGCTGAACCAGTCCGAACGCGAGTACCTGCGCTACCTTGGCAGGATCACGCAGCCACGGATCGTGGACCTCGCGTCCCCGCAGACCAACCTCCGGCAACTGCTCGCGCAACTTCCGGTGCCCGGCATCCTGGTCGACCACCACTGGCGCATCATCGGCCGCAACTCCGGCGCGGACGCCCTGCTGTGGAACGGGGACGAGGGGCAGGGCGACAACATCCTGCGGAGCATCTTCCTCAATCCCACCGTCCGTGAGCTCATCCCGGACTGGGCGGACCTGGCGAGGTCCGCTGTTTCGGTGTTCCGGATGACCTACGCGCGCAACATCGACGACCTCGAGTTGTACTGGTTCATCAAGCGCCTGCGCGCCGAATCGGCCGAGTTCACGGCATTGTGGGACGAGCAAATCGTCGAAGCGGGCCCGCGGTGTGTCAAGGCCGTCCGCCATTGGTCCGCCGGGTTGATGCGGTTCGAGTTCGTCATACTGAGGACGTTCGACGACGGCGACATCATGTTGTTCTCGCTGGTGCCCGCGGACGCCGATTCGGCCGCGGCCTGGAAGCGTCTTCACGAAGGCCGGGCCGAGCGCCGGGGGCTGAGGCTGAAAGAACTCGCGGGTGGTGCTTGACCGGCAAGGGCGGCCGGAGGCCCGGTGTCCTCCAGCCGCCCTTGCCAGGGTTCGTCAGTTCGGGGTTCCGGCGTTCTTGCGCAGCTTTCGGTAGGTGTTGCTCGGCCCCAGCCAGATCAGCACCAACGCCGCGATCGCCGCCGCGATCGCGGCCGCGTCCAGGCTGCGGAAGAGGATGGGCACGGAATCCAGCATGTCCCAGACGAGCAGTCCGCAGAACAGTGGTGCGAGCACGCTGAGCAGCACATTCGCCCAGAGCTGGCCGAACCGCACCGGCACGGCCAGCACCAGGTAGACGACCGCGAAACCGCTCCAGATGTACCCGCGGTTCACGAGAATGTCGTACGGCGCGGCGACATCGCCGATGAGCTCGTCCCCGCTCACCTTCGCCCCGGTCGAGGCACTGACCTCACCTGCCAGGTAGTCGGCGAGGATCTGCTTCCCCATGGTGAAGATCAGGATCGCCGTCGCGACACTGAGGGCCGCAGACAGGCACAGCAGCACGACTCCGGCCGACAACGTCCTTGGCGTCCGCGGCAGGGCGAAATTGTCGTGGCCGCTCCGCGGTGGGTACGACGGCCGCTCGAGCCGGTTGTTCGGCCGCATCACGTGCTCGAGGTACTCCGTCGGCAGATCGTCCGGCTGGGTCGGCCGTGATGGTGGTGGTGGTGGTGGTGGTGGCATCCGCCGACGGTCCGGTGCGCCGTGCGGGGAGCCTGCCGGGGGACGATACGAATTCACGGTGGTGCCTTTCTTGGGTTTACTGCAGCTCGAGAGCGATTAACGACTGGGTTGACGGAATCGTCAGCAGTCGCCTCGGTTTGCACTGGGATGGGGAATAAGCGTAGTAAAACGGAACAAGGGTCGATAGTCAACCGCGGCCGGATGCTTATATTGGGTAATGGTATATGCCGATCATCGAATCGGCGTGGCTGATAGGACGGAAAAGTGCAGAAGAAGGCGGTACGGTATTTGTCCGGCGCGCGGGTGCCGAAGTGGGAATGGAGTTACGCCGGAACGGTGGGCACCGGCGAAAGTGAACTCTGCGACGTTGTCGCGCTCGGTGCGGACGAAGCTTGGGCGGTCGGCAATCAGGAGTCGTATCGACGGCCGCTGGCGGTTCGCTGGGACGGTGTTCGCTGGCAGAGCCACCCGGTGCCGGGGGCGGGAAGCCTGCAGCAGGTGGCCGCGTCGGCCGGCGACGACGTCTGGGCCGTCTCGTGGAACGTCGGGGACGATTCGCTGGTCCACTGGGACGGCCGCGGCTGGTCGGATTCGCCGCTCGCGCCGGTGGCTGGGGAGCTCGACCTGCACGATGTCCTCTCGTTCGCCCCTGATGACGCCTGGGTGGCGGGCGGTGCCAGCACCGTGATCCCCGGCGGTCACGGGTGGGTCCCGGTCCTGCAGCACTGGGACGGGACACGCTGGTCCCCCGCGACGCTGCCCGTGCTCGGTTCGGCGTCCGGGCTGCTGTTCGGGCTCGGTGGGCGCACCGCTGACGACGTGTGGGCGATCGGTACCACGGGCCTGGCCGCACTGACCGAAGGACGGCCCGGCTACCTGCGTTTCGACGGCACGGATTGGCGATTTGTCCCCCAGCTCGATGCCTGCCGGGTCCTGGCCGAGTCCGCCGTCCCGCTCGGTCGTGACGTGGTGTTCGCCGGCCGCCGCAGTGGGCAGGCGGGCTGGGAGCCGGACGGTCACCCGGTTCTCGTGCGGTGGAATGGCGAGGAATGTCACGAGATCGCCGCGCCGCCGATCGACGGGATCGCGATCTACGACGTGACCACCGACGGGGCCGGGGGGCTGTGGATGACGTGCCAGCAGCAGCACGGCGACGCGTCCTTCTGGCGCTGGCGGGCCGGTGTCTGGGAACTGGTGGCGGCCGATCCCCGGTTGGACCGCCGGTCACCCCGGGTGCAGCGCCTGGCCAACGTCCCCGGCACGGCCGACATGTGGGGTGTCGGGCACACCATGGAGGCGCGGTCCGCGGGTCTGCTGGTCCGCTATCGGGAAACGGGATCGGGCCAGCGCTAACTGCGCGCCGTGCGGCGAGTCCCACGCTCGGACACACGAAAATCACCAAGCCCCCCGAAGAACCTCCGAAACCAACCACCAAGTGGTTGCGTTGGGGAGTTCGTTGGGGGTATTGCCTGTCCTTCGAAGCCGCCTACCCTCCACAAAGGACGGAAAGCCTGCCCATTCGCCTGTTTCATGCCTCCACGACCGTTTCGCGCGTGCCCTGAAGGCCACCATGACAGCGTTAGACGCCGTGAAGGCTCCCATCAGGGCACACGGCAAGCCTGGGGTCGCGGCTGAAGGGGACATGACATCAGTTTCCGGACGCCTTATAAGGGCTGTCAGGTGATGTATTCGATACCAGTATCAAAATACCTTCTCTGTCTTGTCTTGGAAATTGTGTGCGCGCAGTTGTAGCCTACGGCTCGTTCGCTCGGAATTATTGGCGCCTGTGCGGCGCGACGATATTCCGAGCGAATGCCGCCCCGGTGAAACCACCACCTGCTTCACCGGGGCGGCTCCGGCCGGAAGGCGATCGGGAGAAAAAGAACTTGACCATTGATTCTGGTGCTACGGCCTGGGTGCTGGTGTCCGCCGCCCTGGTGCTGCTGATGACGCCTGCGGTCGCCTTCTTCTATGGTGGCATGGTGCGCGCCAAGAACGTGCTCGCGATGCTGATGCAGAGCTTGACCGTGCTCGCACTGGTCAGTGTCGTCTGGGTGCTGTTCGGGTTCTCGATCGCGTTCGGGCCCGGCAATTCCGTGCTGGGTGGCCTGAATCTGCTCGGCCTGCAGAACATGTCCGGCCCACTGCCCGGTTTCACCGGCGCCGCCACCCAGGTCGTCCCGCCCGTCGTGTTCGCCGCGTTCCAGATGATGTTCGCGATCATCACCCCCGCACTGGTGACCGGTGCGACCGCGGACCGGTGGCGGTTCGGCGCCTTCGTGGTCTTCGTTCCCGTGTGGACACTCCTGGTTTACGTCCCGGTCGCGCGCTGGGTGTTCTCCCCGACCGGATGGCTGGCCAAGCTGGGCGCGCTCGACTTCGCGGGTGGCACGGTGGTGCATGTCAACGCGGGGGCGGCGGCGCTGGCGATGGCGATCGTGCTCGGCCGTAGACGAGGCTGGCCGCGCAATCCGATGGTCGCGCACAGCCTGCCGCTGGTGGTGCTCGGCGCTTCCCTGTTGTGGTTCGGCTGGTTCGGGTTCAACGCCGGTTCGGCCCTGCGCGCCGACAAGCTGGCGGGCACCGCCCTGATCGACACGCACGTCGCCGCGGCGATGGGCCTGCTGGCCTGGATCGGGGTGGAACGCCTTCGCTACGGCCGTCCGACGACCTTGGGCGCGGCCTCGGGCGCGGTCGCCGGACTCGTGGCGATCACGCCTTGCGCGGGTTACGTCACCCCGCTCGGTGCGCTCGCGGTGGGCGGCCTCGCGGGTGCGGCGTGTGCCTTCGCGGTCGGCCTGAAGACCTGGTTCAAGGTCGACGACTCGCTGGACGTCGTCGCGGTGCATCTCGGCGGCGGCGCCGTCGGCTCTCTCTGCGTCGGGCTGTTCGCCACGGTGACGGTGAACCCCGCCGGTGCGGACGGATTGTTCTATGGCGGTGGCTACCGCCTGCTCGGCGCACAGACCCTCGCCGTGATCGTGGTCGCGAGCTACTCGTTCCTCGTCACGCTCATGCTCGGGTTCTTCCTCGACAGACTGCTCGGGCACCGGGTGTCCGAACACGACGAGGTGGTCGGGCTCGACCTCTCACAACACGGCGAAACCGCGTACCGGCAAGATCTGCCCTCGCCCTCGCCTCGCCCCGAAACCGCCGATCCGGCCTGGGCGTCGTACGGTGACGGCGGGGTCCGATGACGGTCACCAGCAGGGCCGTCCGGCCGGACCGCTTCACCACCGGCCGCAGGATGGGCGTCGTGGTTTCGTTCTGCCTCGCGGGCGCGTTGCTGTTCCCCCTCGCGGTGCTGTTCTTCCAGTTCTGGACTTCGATCGACGGCGCTGTCACCGCTGTGCGCACGGAACGGGCCGGTGTCGCGTACCTCCGCCCCGTCGTCCGGCTGATCTCCGCCTTGGACGCGGCTCAGTCGTCGGCGGTGCGCGCGCAGACGGTCGACCCCGGCGAGATCTACAGTGCCGAGCAGGCGATGGCGACCGCGGACCGGGAAGCCACCGACTCCACGGGGGTGCACCAGCGCTGGGCGGACCTGAAGATCCGGATCGACGCGCTCGTCGGTGACCAGCGTCCTTCTGGCCAGGCCGCGTTCCGCGCGTACGGCGCGGTGATCGACCTGACGAGCACTCTGCTCGGCGAAGCGACCGGAGACACGGCCCTGTTCTCCGATCCCGGCGCCGAGACCGTCCCCCTGATCACCGTCACGGCCCGCCGGCTGCCCGAGGTGCTGGTCAACGCGGGCCGGATCGCGGACCTGACGACGCTCGACGCCAACCGGCCGCGGCCGAGCGCGACCAGGCCACGGGATCGTGAGCAACCGCTGCCGCCTGCCGATCCGGCCGTCTCGACCGGGATCGCGCTCGCCCGCGACCGTGCCTCGTCGGCGGCGGGCGAGGTCGGCGGCTTGCTGCGGCGGAACATCGAGGCCACCCCGCACGACGCCTTCGCGCAAACTCTGCTGCGTCCGCTCGACACGTTCCGGGTGCTCGCCGACAAGGTCGCGCCCCCGATCGATCCCTTGGCGCAGTTCTCCCCGTCCGTGGACGACGGGAGTGTCGCGCTGGCCAGGCTCGACCTGAACCGCGCGGTGGTCGACCTCGAACAGGCGGTCGCGCCCGAACTGGACTCACTACTGGCCGACCGGGAGAACGGGCTGACGACCCGGCGGTCGGTGTCGGTCGGCGCGGTCGGGCTGGGCCTGGCGCTCGCCTTGGGCTTGCTGTGGTTCAGGCTGCCGAACGCCCGTGGCCGGGAACCGTCCACTCCGGACTGGCCGCGCGAGGAGGACGAAACCGGGGAACGGCAGCGGTCCCCGGAAACCATGGACTACAGCGTGCTGGACGCGCGGGACCTGGTGCCCGCCGAAGAACTCGTGCACATCGGCAGGGCACTGCGATCACCGCCCCGGGAGCACGATGATGCTTCCGGATAGCCTCGGTATCCGCGAGCGGCTCGGGCTGCTGGTGGTGATCCCGCTGACGGCACTGGTCGTCGCCATCGTGCCGCTGATCGCCGATCGGATCGACGAGGCCCGCTCCACCGGTTCCGTGGCGGACACCGCGATGGCGATCCAGGAAGCCGGGCCGGTGCTCACCCGCCTGCAGACCGAGCGGCTGGACTCGCTCGCCTACCTGGCGGTTTCCGGGGCGACCGCCACCAGGCTCGCGGTCGACACGGAAGACGTGAAGTCGTCGGCGGTGGAGCTGCGCGGGCGGTTCGGCAGGGAGGTCGACGGGGCGCTGTCCGCCATCGACGCGCTGTCCGGGGTCCGCAAGGCGGTGGAAGCGAGGTCGATCTCCGCCGAGGAGGTGTACGTGGCCTTCGCGGGCGTGATCGACGGGCTGGTGTCCGCTTTCGGCTCCACCTCCATGGTCGGCCCCGGCGGCCCGGGTAGCCCGCAGCTCGACCTGCTGGACGCGACACTGCGCGCGGGCGAGGCGATCAGCCGGTCCGGGGCCGCGCTCGTCATGACGACGACCGATCGGGGCACCGGCCTGGCGCACCGGGCGGAAGTCACCGCGTCCGGAAAGTTGTACAACGACGAGCTGACCCGGCACGCGCTGCCCGCGCAGGCTTCCCTCGCCGCGTCCCTGCTCACCAGCGGTGCGACTCGGCGGGCCGACGACGTGATCAGGCGAGCGGCGCGGCCGCCCGCTGACGCCGCGCTGGTCGCCGAGGCCGCGAACGCCGCGGATGAGCAGAGCCAGCTGTGGGGTCTCGCGCAGGCCGACATCGTCCGCGAGGTCACCGCGGCGACCACGGCCCAGTCCACCGTGACCAGGTTCGAGGCCGTGGGGTTCGGCCTGTTCGCGTCGCTGATCGTGGCGTTGCTCGTCGCCCTCGGCGCCTGGGTGCATCGGTCCATCACCCGGCCGCTGCGCCGCCTCACCCGTGCCGCGGGCACCGTCGCCGACCTCACTCAGGCGGAGCTCTTCCGGATCAGCGACGAGGAGAACCCCGAGCATCGCGGCCCGCACCTCGCCGCGATCGACATCGGCTCCCAGGACGACATCGGCGAGCTGGCCGCCGCGTTCAACCGGGTGCAGGCGTCCGCCGCACTGCTGCTCGAGCGGCAGGTCGTGAGCCGCCGCAACATCGCGTCGATGTTCGCCAGTGCCGGCAGGCGGGCGCAGAAGCTCGTCGGCAGGCAGCTGGCCGTCATCGACGACCTCGAACGCAACGAACTCAATCCTGAGCTGCTGACCGGGCTCTACCGGCTCGACCACATCTCCACTCGGTTGCGGCGCTACGCCTACAGCCTGCTGGTCGTGGCCGGGGACCGGGAACAGGTGCTCAACGGGACGCCGGTGGCGCTGGGCAACGTCGTCCGGTCCGCGCTGGGGGAGATCGAGGGCTTCCGTGAAGTCACCCTCGGCCACGTCTGTGACGTGCGGGTGGTCGCGCCACTGGTGTCCGACCTGACGCTGCTGCTCGCCGAGCTGCTGGAGAACGCGACTTCGTTCTCGCCCCCGGCGTCCGTGGTCGACGTCGGCGCCGAGCTTCGCGACGGTCACTGCCGGGTGACGGTGACCGACCGGGGGATCGGCATGTCGGAGGACGCGCTCCACCGGGAGAACCGCCGCCTCGTCGAACGCGAGCGGCTCGACATCGCGCCGACGAGTGTGCTCGGCCTGTTCGTCGTGGGGAGGCTGGCCCGCCGTCACGGTCTGGGAGTGCGCTTGACGGCGACCACCGGGAGCGAGGG
>NZ_JAYMZS010000208.1:0-8000 GCF_035828755.1 Amycolatopsis sp. H20-H5
GTCCGTGGCGGGACCTGCCCACCGATTTCGGGCCGTGGCAGACGGTGTGGAAACGGCATCATCGGTGGTCCTTGGACGGCACCTATGACGACATGTTCGCCCAGGTCGCTGCCGTGTTCGGGGTCGACACCGACATGGCCGAGGGCATCGAGAAGCTGTTGTCGGTGGATTCGACGAGCGCGCGGGCGCATCAGCATTCCGCGGGCGCACGGTCCGACACGCTCGCCTCAGGGGGCTCTGGCGAGTTACGAGAAAGCCGCCGGTGAACCGTCCGACCACGTGATCGGCCGTTCGCGGGGCGGGCTGACCACGAAGATCCACGCTCTGACCGACCAGCGGGAGGCCCCGGTCGGGATCCGGTTGACCGCAGGCCAAGCCGGTGACAACCCCCAGCTGGTGCCGTTGCTCGACGACGACGCCGAGAGGCGCCGGGCCGTGGGCGAGCCCGGCCGCGACTTCCGGCTGCTCGGCCGGAGGCCGGCCACCCGCGTTCGACCCCGCGCTTTACAGCCCGCGCAACACCGTCGAACGCGGTTTCAACCGACTCAAACAATGGCGCGGTATCGCAACCCGCTACGACACATACGCGCTCACCTACCTCGGCGGTGTCCTCCTCGCCTGCGCCGTCATCCACACCCGGACAGGAACCAACAAATTGAGAGACACGGGCTAATGTCCACCAAACCGGGAGCGGTCCAGTCTGGCACGTTGCCCACTCCGTGTCATACGAAAACCCACCAATCGTGTCACCAAAAGTGCGAACCTCAGACACGAGTGGGTGCCTTTTATTGTTCGACAGGCTTTCCGTGCGCCACTCGTGGCCAGTGCCGGTCTACGCTGCCTTCCCGCGACTCGACGTTGTTCCCGATCAGCCCGGCCGCCCGACGACCGTCAGTGCGGAGGCCATTCTCGACGTCGTCAGCGTAGCCAACGAGGACACTGCCGCCTCGGCCAACGTTGTCGACTGCGCCACCGTCGTCGCTCAGGTCCTCGGGCGCCACCGCGACCGTCGATGTCCTCGTGGCCGCGCACCCAGGTCGCAACCTCCAGTCGCCGGGATATCCTGGGTGGTGGACGTTCCTGAGGACGTTTCTGAAAAGGGGGAAGAAACCGTTTCTCGTATTCCTTGATATTCACGTCTGGGCGAGCCTCAAAAATCGCTGTCCCTTTCCTCGCATCGGGAGGAAGTATCCTCGCAGAGGAGTGGTCGGGACTCTTTTTCGTTGCCAAATCGGCTCGGCTGGGGCAAGTGTGGTTCTCAAGAGTGCTGGTGGGCCCATGTGCCTGGTTTACCCCGGCATGGGAACCGCTGCCGGAATTTCGGTCGCGGGCCGCACTCAGGGTTCGCGGTGTCAGCCCGGACTCACTCTAGGAAACTGTAAGGTTGCTCATGAGATCAAGCGCACGCTCCACCACTGCCAGCCGTACCCGGACTGTCCTTTTAGGACTGGGTACCGCTGCCGGTTTCGCCTTGATCGTCCCCGGTTCGGCGCACGCCGATCCGGTCGGCTGCACCCGGGTCTTCAACGGTTCCGGCGACACCATCGTCTGTACCGCGGGTATCCCTGCCGCGCAGACTCTGACCGGCACTGGCGGCGATGACATCGTCACCGTCACTGGTGCGCCTGTCGATGGCACGATCGACACCCTCGGCGGCAACGACGCCATCACCATCACCGGTACTGCGGGAACTACAGGTGCTTCCGGCGGCGTTGGCGGTGTCGGCACCAGCACCAGCCCTGCCGGGGGTGCTGGTGGGGCCGGTGCGGCTGGTGGAGTCGGGGGCCTCGCCCTGGGCAGCACCGGGATCGTCAACAGTGGTGACGGTACTGACAATGTCACCCTCGTCGGCGGCGCAGGTGGCGTAGGCGGAACCGGCGGCATCGGTGGAGCCGGAGTCCTCGGTGGAGCCGGGGGTGCAGGTGGCGTCGGCGGTGCTGGCGGTGCGGGCGGGCTCGCCAGCGTCGGTGCCATCCACGGCGGGCTCGGGAACGACACGATCAAAGTCACCGGCGGGGCGGGCGGAGCCAGTGGTGCCGGCGCGCTCGGTGGCATCAGCGGGCCCAGCGCTGGTACGGGCGGTGTAGGTGGTGTCGGCGGTGCGGGCGGAGTTGGCGGCATCGGTCAAGGGAGTTCCGCCACCCTCAGTGGTGACGACGGGCTTGACACTCTCACCGTGATCGGTGGCGCCGGAGCCAACGGCAGCGCGGGCGGGGTCGGCGGGATCGGTCACGGCGGCGGCGCGGGCGGCTTCGGTGGCGTCGGCGGAGCCGGTGGCATCGGCAGTTCAGGGGCGATCACCGGCGACGCCGGTAACGACACCCTCAAGGTCACCGGTGGAGTCGGCGGAGTCGGCGCGCTCGCAGGCAAGGGCGGCAACGGCAGCGACAGCGGCCAAATCGGGGGCGCGGGCGGCGACGGGGGCGCCGGCGGTGCCGGCGGCGTCGGCAGCAGCGGGACCGTCAACGGTGGTCTCGGGGACGACGGCATCACGGTGACCGGTGGCAAGGGCGGTAACGGCGGAACAGGTGGCAACGGTGGCAACGGCTGCAACCCCGGCGCTGGTGGCGCGGGCGGTGCGGGCGGCACCCTCGGTGCCGGTGGCGTCGGCAGCTCCGGCACCGTGACCGGTGGAGGAGACACAGACACCATCGCCACCACCAACGGCGCCGTCGGAACCAATGGCACCAACGGTAGCTCGGGCACTGGCGTCATCTGCGTCGGCTGACCGACCGGCACTGACAGCGGACCAAGCCCGGTGCGCACCGCTACGGCCGTACGCACCGGGCTCTGCCATCCACGGAGTCACCGAAGTTTCGGGTAGTGCTTTATTCGGTTTCCGAAAGTGCATAAGCAGGAGCAGAAAATCGGCGGACTCAGGGGACGCTGACGGTAACCGGCGGATGCCCGTTGGGTTCGCTCGCTCCATTGACGGCCATGGGCGGCGCGGCCTTGTCGGCGGCGGCGACCTTTTCCAGGGGCCGGGCGGCGGCTGTTTCCTTGGCGAGGAAAGCTCCGAGTTCCCCGATCGTACTCATCAGCGGTGCGGGGAACACGACGGTGGTGTTCTTGTCGACGCCGATCTCGACGAGGCTCTGCAAGTTCCGCAACTGCAGTGCCAGCGGGTGGGCCATCATCGTGTCGGAGGCGTCGCCGAGCGCTGCCGCAGCGAGGGATTCGCCTTCGGCGCTGATGATTTTCGCTCGCTTCTCCCGCTCGGCTTCGGCCTGTCGTGCCATGGCCCGCTTCATCGTTTCGGGCAGTTGGATGTCTTTCAGTTCCACGAGGGTGACTTCGACGCCCCACTCGACGGTGGTGACGTCGAGGATTCGGCGGATGTCGAGGTTGATGCTGTCGGTGTCGGAAAGGGTTTCGTCGAGGGTGTGCTGGCCGACGACCTTCCGCAGGGTGGTCTGGGCGATCTGGTCGATCGCGGAGTAGACGTTCTCGATCGCGACGACGGACTTCGTCGCGTTGACCACGCGGAAGTAGGCGACGGCGGAGACGTCGACACTGACGTTGTCGCGGGTGATGATGCCCTGGGACTGGATGGGCATGGTGACGATCCGCAGGGACACGCGGTGCAGGACGTCGACGAACGGGATGATCAGGCGCAGGCCGGGTTCACGGGAGCCCAGTACCCGGCCGAGCCGGAACAGGACTCCCTGTTCGTACTGCTTGATGACGCGCACCGCGGAGCCCAGCAGGAGCAGTGCGATGGCGACGATGGCGACGATGATCAGGGGGCTCATGGTGCTCCTCGAATCGGGCGAAGGAAGCGGGCGAACTCGGTCAGAAACCGAGGTTGAGCTTGTTCTCAACGTGGGTCACGCCGGGCGCGAACCAGGCGGCGTCCTCCGCGTGGCGGCGTTCGTCGAAGGAAGCGACAGTGCCGGTCAGCGTGACTTCGCTGCCTTCGACGGTCACGTCGATACGCTTGGCATCGAGCCGGGCGTTGCGGACCAGGGCCGCGGTGATCTTCGCCTTGGCCTCCACCGGCGAGATCACGGCGGTGGGCTTGACCGTGATCAGGTTCTGCACGCTGCGTACGCCAGGCAACGCGGCGATAGCCTGCCGGGCAGCCTCGCGCTCGTAGCGCCATTTCACTTCGCCGGACAGGGTGACGACGTGGTCGTGCACCGTTGCCGTCACCGCGCCCTTCGGGACGATTACTGTGCTGTGCTCGAAAAGGGTGCCAGCTTCGCGGGCGATGTCGGCGTCTTCGAGGGTTCCCCACCGGTCCTGTACGTCGATGTCGTCCACGACGGCGGTGACTCCGTGAACGCGCATCGCGGCGTGTAGGGCGATGTCCTTTTCCGGATAGGTCTGGACCTGGCCGGACAGGGTCACGGCGCCGTCGGTGACGGCGACCCCGATGTGATCGGCGTTGACGCTGGGCGTCCAGATCAGCTCGGTGCTGATCGAAATCTTGAGCTGGTGGTCGGTCATGGGCCGGGTCTGTGTCATGACTCCACTGTGGTCTTCCTGGTTCAGCGGACACAGGGTCTTCGGTCACCTCGGGCAGGGACGAAAGCACCCGCCGGAGGCAATCAGGACGATCGTCCTTTGTGGAGTTTCAAGCCACACTGTTCGCCGTGGGGCCCGTCGAGTCGGGGATCGGCGTCGGTGGCAGGGCTGCGACCGTTGCGGGCCGGATCGACCGGTTGCTCGTCGGTCAGGGTGACCTCGTCGAGGTGCTTCCGGGATGACGCGGGCACCGGAGACCGATGGCCCAGGCGGAGGACGGTCTGCGGCCACATCCCGCCGCCCAGCAGGTCACGGAGTTCCCTGCGAGTCGACGACTCCTGGAGCAGCTGGGGCAGAAACGATGCCGACAGGCCCGCGGTGGTCGCGATGAGCAGCACCCGTTGCAGGGCCTGGCCCGCTTGGATGCGGTCTGCGGGCAGGTCCTGGAACGAGCCGATGACAACGATCAACGGAGACGGTCGCTCCGGGGTCTCGTCGGCCGCCATCGCCCCGTGTTCGGCGTTCTGCAGTATCCATTCGTCCCGGGGCTCGATCGTGGTCACGGTCCGGCCTGTCCAGCTCTTCCAGTCTCTCGCCGCCGTATGGTCTTCACCCTGGGCGAGACGTGCGCGATGGGCTATCGCCTTCAGCTGCGGAAGCTGCGCGGGGGTGAGGGTGGCCAGCCAAGCGCGTTCGATCTCCGCCCCGGCGTGGAGCTCGTTGAGGATCGACGCCGGGACGGTGACCGAGACCGCCGGGTGGCGGTTGGTGCGGCGACGTGGGATCGCCTGTGCCAGCAGCCGATCGTCGGGCGTCGCCGCGTGATGTCCTTCGGGTCGCACCACGGCCAGCAGCTGCGGTCGGCCGGAAACGGGCAGGATCCGCACGTCCGGGTAGACGCCCAGTGCCCGGATCGCCAGCCGCAGGTTCAGCAGCGCCGCGCCGCAGGCGAGCAGCGTCTCCTGGCTGGTCGCCTGCGGCGCGGACAGTTCGATGGTCGTGGCCGTGCAGCGGAATCGCCATGGCTGGTCGTTGTGCCGGGAGGGGGCTGACGTCGCGGCGATGAGTACTGACTCGACCTGGTCCGCGGTCAGCGGCCCCACGGGCCTGACGCTCGTGGTCATGGGGCCGCCTCCTGCTCGTCGTGGGTCGCACCGTCGCTTCCCTTGCCCACTGTCGGTTCCGCGTGACGAGTGTCGGAAGGGCCGAACGTCCCTCGTCGAGTTCTCCAAGGTCACTTGGGGAGACTCCCGGGGCCTTCGGCCCTGACTCAGGTGACTTGCGGCCCTCACTGGCGGCGCGCCCGGGGGACAGGCTGAGGGCAACCTGAAGCCTGGAGGGCCGATGACCTACCGACGCCGTGCCACCGCCCCGATAGCTGTCGGTATCGACGGCTCTGCCGCCTGTCTCGCGGCGACCAAGTGGGCCGCCCGCGAGGCCGCCCGCGCCGATGCCGAGCTCGTCCTCGTGCACGCGACCGCCTTCTCGGCCGCCGAACTCGACCATCACCTCGCCACCCGGGACAACAGCGAGGACGTGCTGCTGGCGGCCGGCGACCGGCAGCTCGCCCGTGCGGTGGCCGTCGCACGGGCAGTGGCGCCCGAGGTACGGGTGACCAGCGAACTGGGTCCCGGCACCGCCGCGAAACTGCTCATCTCCCGATCATCCGACGCGGGAATGCTGGTGGTCGGCTCACACGGCGTCAACGCCGCGGTGGGGCTCTTGCTGGGCTCGGTGGCGGCCGCGGTGGCCGCCGGTGCGCACTGTCCGGTGATCGTGGTCCGTGACGACCCGCCGGACGCCGGGCCGATCGTGGTCGGCGTCGACGTGACGGCCGACAACGACCCCGCACTGGGGTTCGCGTTCGCGGCGGCGTCTCGCGCCGGCGCCGGTCTGATCGCGATGAACGCCTGGTACGACGAGGCCGGGACGCCCACCGCCATGCGGCTGCACGAGGTCGAAGCCTGCGTCGTCGCGTGGTCGGCCAAGTATCCCGACGTCGTCGTCGACCTGCGGGTCGTCAAGGACATGGCGCCCGCGCGCGCCCTGCTCGCCCAGACAGCGGGTGCTCAGCTCCTGGTCGTCGGCTCGCGAGGGCGGGGGCAGCTCGAAACAGTCATCCGCGGTTCGTCCGGTGCGTCGCTGCTGTACCGGGCCAGCTGCCCGGTGGCCATCGTCCATGACCGGCTGACTCCGGACCGGAGCGACAAGCGATGAAGGTCCTTATCGCGGTGGCCAGCCGTCACGGCTCCACCAAGGAGATCGCCGACGAACTCGGCCGTGCCTTGTCCGCGGAGCTCACCGGGCGGGGAATGACGTCCCAGGTCGACGTCATGTTCGCTGACAAGGTCCGGTCTGTTGCGGAGTACGACGCCGTCGTGCTCGGCAGTGCCGTCTACAGGGGACAGTGGCTGGACTCGGCCAAAGGCCTGGCGGAACGCCATCGCGGCGCGCTCCTGCGTAAACCGGTGTGGCTGTTCTCCAGCGGGCCCGTCGGTGACCCGCTCAAACCGGCGAAAGATCCGGTCGACGTCTCGGCTGTCGTCGCCCTTGTCGGTGCGCGGAAGAACCGGGTTTTCTCGGGGAAGATCGACAAGCAGGTCCTGCGCTTCGCCGAGCGGGCGATCATGACGGCGTTGCGAGTCAAAGAAGGCGACTATCGCGACTGGGCCGCGGTTCGCGAATGGGCGAGCCAGGTGGCCGAAGTGCTGGGTCACCCGCACGCACTGAATCAGGAGACCAGTCATGCGTCCCACCAGTGAGCAGATGCCCGTCGTCGTCGGCATCGACGGGTCCCGATCGGCTGTCGAGGCGGCGTTGTGGGCTGGTGACGAAGCCGTAAGACGGCAGTTGCCGGTGAAGCTGATCCATACCTATGTGGTGCCGACGGCCCGGGTCCCGATCAAGCTGCCGACCGTGGAGATGGTTCGCGACGGCCTCGAAAGCAGTGGGCTCGCCTGTCTTCGGGAGGCCGAGACGGCCGTTTCCCAGCGCTGGCCCGAGCTTCACGTCGACACCGTCGTGCGGGAGGCGGAACCGGTGGGCGCGCTCATCCACGAGTCCGCAGCCGCCTCGCTGATGGTGCTCGGAACGCGAGGTCTCGGCGGCTTCACCGGAATGCTGATCGGTTCGACGGCTGTCGCGTTGGCCCACCACGGTCACTGTCCGGTGGTCGTCGCCCGTGGCGCGGGGAATACTGCTGAGCCGGTGGTGGTCGGTGTCGACGGCTCTCCCGCGTCCGAGGCGGCCCTCGCGTTCGCGTTCGAGGAGGCGTTCCTGCGCGAGGCCCCGCTCATCGCGGTCCGCACCTGGAACGCCGTTCTCGGGGACGGCTCGGTGCGGCCCCACGTCCTCACCGCCGACCCGGTGGCCATCGCGGCGGACGAACGGCGTGCTCTGGAAGAGCAGCTATCCGGCTGGCGGGACAAGTATCCCGACGGCGCCGCGAAGCACATCATCCGGCGTGGGCGGCCGGTGCGGACGTTGCTCGAACTCGGTGCGCACGCTCAGCTCCTCGTGGTCGGCAGCCGCGG